>JAGYNR010000146.1 GCA_018399715.1 Desulfobacterales bacterium
AGGTAGAGGTCCCCGGTTCGAATCCGGGCGCCCCGACCACTTTTTTCATTCTCTTTCGGCGTCAATATCCCTGGAATTTTGGTGATTGTTGTGGGGATAAAGGCGCGCAATACAATTCCCGTTGTCGAGAGCGAGTTCTGCGATATCTTCAATGCGTTCGCCGATTATAATAAGTGCCGTTCCGGCATCAAAGGAGAACGTTTTTTTTGTTTTCAACTCTTCATTCACTCCATTGTGCAAATCCAGGCGAAGCCGATGCACCTCTTTATAAAGCGGATGCAAGCCATTGGCTTCAGAAGGGTCATGGTTGATGAACGCCTCGATGCTGTTACTGAACATGTTTTGTACAATATCCGTCATCTCAGGCAAAACATCCCGGCATGTTCCCATTGGCAGGGAATCCACAGAGCATGCATTGATGAGAGCGGCAATTCTTATCCCTTTATCCGCCATTCTTTTCAGGTTGAGGGCAATATGTGATATAGCGTGAACCAGATGTACGTCAGGCAGAGTCAATTTGCCGGTCGATAGCAGGTCCACCGCCAAGGAGTCTGTTCGCAGCCAGACCTTGTGCGCCTTATAATCTTCCAACTGCGCTTCATGAGCCGCCTCGGCATCGCTGTCGATTAAAGCAATAATTGACTCGGCAAAAACGGATTCTACGATACCGGCAAGCGACAACACCTGTTCCTTGAGTGCATCCATCTCGTTGTTAATATCTAAGTCATTATTATTACTAACCATAGCTCTCCAGAATTGAAAAATGTTAAATCTTCTTGTTCTTATTCTTGTCCTTATCCTTATTTCGTATTTGCCGGCTATTTTTTTTCTTCAGTTCTTCGCCCTCTGCAAGGCGTTCGATCCAGCTTTTTTTGTGTTCCGCATTTTTTCCCTTCTTTTGCTTGGTCGATTTTGCCTCCTGTTTCTTTTTCTTTTTTTCCTCATTGACCGGCGTCAGTTCAACGCTATCGGCCTTTTTGCGAATATGCCAATGTTCTAAAGCGCCGATAAAGCTGCTGGTGGTAATATACAACAGCAAACCGCTGGCAAAGTTGTAAAACATAAAAGCAAACAGAACCGGCAGCCATTTCATAATTTTTTGCTGCTGCTGAGCTTTGGGGTCCGCGGGGGTGGGGGTAAGTTTTTGGTTCATCATCCACGCGAAGACCATAATAAAAGGTAACAGATTCAGGTTATTGCCCATAATTGGAAGTGAAAAAGGCATTTCCCAGATTGTATCCGGCTGGCTGAGGTCGTTTATCCAACCCGGTATGAAAGAAGCCTGACGCAATTGCACCGACGTCCTGAGTGTTGTAAAAAGCGCGATAAAAACCGGCATTTGCAGAAGCATGGGAAAACAGCCTTTCATCGGGTGAACGCCGTATTTTGAATAAAGTTTCCACTGTTCCTGGGCCATGCGCTGACGGTCTTCACCATGTTTTCTCGTGAGCTCCTGTATCTGCGGCTGCAGTTTTTTCATCTTATGCATGCTGATCTGGCTTGAACGGGTCAGGGGGTGGAGCGCTCCCCTTATCAGCAGAGTAAGCAGCAGAATGGCAACGCCGTAATTGGGAATGATTGAATAAAAAAATCCAAGTATCCGAACCATCAGTGGAGAAAGGAAAGAGATGGTTCCGAGTGTCAAAATACGGGTGAAGGCCGGCATTCTGCCGGTCGTAAGCTCGAATGCAAGCCCTGGTTTGTAGGAGTCAAGTATTTCAGAATCGATGGGCGCTGAAACAAAATCATACGTGAAAGATTCCGAAGTCCGAGAGGCAAGGCTTATACGCCGGGAGTTTATTTTTGTCGTGGCATTAGGGTTGTTTTCCGCCTTTCTCGCCAGTTCCGTTCGGCCCGTATCCTCTCCTCTTAATTCATCCCACCGACCTTTCCCCTGTCGGATATTCGACTCATCAATTTTTTCAGATTCAACCGCCCTTATCCACTCGCGAGATTCCGGCCATGCCATCGCAATAAAATACTGGCTGATCATACCCGTCCAGGCGATATTTGTTGACTCATTAAGGCGATTATCGGTGTCAATTTTACCCGGATCGATCAGGTCGAAATCAAATTTGCTGTTTTCCTGCAAAGCTACAACGGAGGATAGGTAGCGCGATCCAAGCATTTCACGTTCAATTCCGGCCGCGGTTCTCAATTGAAATTCAAATTCAATATCCCTGTCGGTTAAATTCTGAAATTCCAGAAAACTGGTATAATGATACGCATCAGGGGAAAATTCGACCGTTTTCCTGATCCCCAGCTTATCTTCCACCGTAGTTGTAAACACCAACCGGTTCGACGCATGCTCTTCAATTTTATATATTTGATCAGCCATCGGGATGGTTTGGGGGCTGATGCGCCCTTCAGAGGTGATATTGATGAAAGAAACACTTTCAATCACATCACTGCAGGTGCCTTCCTGGATTGGGCTCAGGAGAGTAAGAACGGGCCTTTGAGGTTCTCCCGTTTCTTCATCCTCTTCGAAATAGGGGGCTTTGTAATTGAGCAATTTGACTTTTTGCAACCCCGCACCGCGACTGGTCCATTCCGTGCTGATCATAGAATTGGCGAGTTGAAGTCCTTCTTCGGCTTCAATATCCGGTTCTTCTTCCTTTTCATTCTCCCCAGGGGGTTTTTCAATGATTTCTTCTTCGGCAAGTTCCCGTATTTTATCCGGTTCATCGGTATCATCAACGGTTTCTTCGCTGACAACGGTATCGTCTTTTTCTGGGGGGACCGGGACCAGTTCAAAATGTCGGCTGATAAATTCCCAGCCAATAATAAATACGGCACTAATTATTAAAAATTGTATAAAAGTTTTTTTGTCCATTGAATTATCTTAATGAGTTATTTAGAACAACGACAATGAAGTAATGCTTATACTATGTGTATGTTGGAAAAGACATTCGTTGACTCAAGATTCTTATCTTGCGACTTTTAATCTTTCAGCAAGTCTTGGGTTCAGCTCAGGAATGCTTTTTATTTTCTTAAAGGTTTCCTCAACCGGATAACTGACCCTTCTGAAAAACACTTTATCGCCGTCAAAGAGCACATAACATGACCTTATATCACGATCACGGGGCTGGCCTACGCTACCGACGTTTACAAGGGTCTTTTTCCCGGTAAGGGGGTATTGATAATTTGCTTCTTCCGGTGCGATGAAAACCATGTCGTCGGTCCAGATGCCCGGCATATGGGTATGGCCGATAAAACATACATGTTCCACGAATTCGAAAATTGCCCCTAATTTCTTCGGCGAATTAATGTCCCGGTCATAAACATATTCAATCGTCGGATGCCTGGGCGAACCATGGGCAAATGAGGTTGTATTCTCTTTATATAATTCGTTGAGTTCGCCAATAAAATCCCACCTTTTAGCGTTAACTTCCCGATGTTCAGGAGCCAGCATGTCAAGCTGTTGGCGTGTCCATTCTATGGAATTTTTAGCGATTTCGTTAAAATTAGCACCTTCAAGGCTCACGAGCAGTGCTTTTTCATGATTCCCCTGCAATGTAACTTTGAAATTCATCGCCAGATCCAGACATTCACCGGGATTGGGCCCATACCCGATGACATCACCCAAGCATATGATGTCACTTACATTGTGCTTTTCTATATCGGATAGAACGGCTCGTATAGCTTCTAAATTAGCATGTATATCTGAAACAATGGCTATCAAAACAGTAAATCTCCCAGCGAGATTTTTAAGATTAGTTTATTTGTGAACAGGTACCAACGGTCTATAGCGCTTTGTGTACTGTGTTGCAAGCACTTAAACCATCACAATAAAGGGTTGGAAAAGGGCATTTAGTCTTCAATATGGATACGCAGCCTTGATATGTCCTCTACTGTAAGCATTTCGTCTTCAAGAATGCGTCTTATTCTGTCCACCTCGCCTCTGTCAGCTTTTTCTGCTTCCAGGCTGGAAATCTCCTTTTGGAGGCGACTTTCCAGCATAGTGATTTGCTCATCCAAATCTTTCTGACTCATACCGCAACCTGCAATAAAAAGCGGGAAATACGTCGCTAACACGAACAACAACCTTTTCCATTTCATTACCCCACCTCCAGTATTTTAACGGACTCACGTTATTTATTCAGTCTGATCTAAGCTTTCCGACCTTATGAAATTATTCAGTTGGTTTTGGATTTCATGGCTTTTGCATGCGGACATTAGGAGCTACTCTCAGTACAGGTACAATTCAATGAAGACATATACTCTGTTTTCTCAATGTCCAGTCCCATTAATAGACACAAAACAGAATAATTATTTTTCTTCTAAATATATGCGCATTCTGGTAATATCATTTTGTGTAATCATCTTATCTTCGAGCATCTTTTTCAGTTCCAATAGCTCTTCCCGATCCGCTTTGCTATCGTCTAAACTCGTAATTCTTTCCGAAGTGGTTTTTAGATGCTTTTCTAAATTATCATGCAGGCTTTGAAACTCTTCGAAGTTCCCACCAAGATCAGATACCTTTTCTTCCAGACGGGATTGATCCTGCCGCACCTGTTCTTTTAATTCTGACATCTCTTTTTCCAGTCGTTCATCCAGGTCTTTTTGGGTTATACCGCAACCCACCAAAAAAAGCAAGGAGGCGGTGCCTACAAACAATTTTTTTATCATTATTTTTGCCATTTCCCAATCCTTTAAAAACATATTTCCACTTACTTCGTTTTCTTTCCCACCGGCATAGGGCACGGTGGGGAATGACATGTGGTTCAGTGAGGAATTACAATGTACTCATACTTATTTTTATAACATCATATCCGATTCCATTATTAAAATCAACCGGCCAGCAGAGGGGATGAAAAT
>JAGYNR010000147.1 GCA_018399715.1 Desulfobacterales bacterium
TTTATCCCTAACTACTTTAAATGATAGGAGATAGATTGTCCAGCTTTTTTATTATCTATATTTTCAGTTAGTTGTAAACATAACGCTCATCGCCACGCTTTTACGCAAATAGGTTACACTCTTTTCGTTTTTTATCACCACAAAATCTGCCGTTGGAATTCCCATATCCCGAACCACATGT
This sequence comes from Desulfobacterales bacterium, assembly GCA_018399715.1. Classification (GTDB taxonomy): domain Bacteria; phylum Desulfobacterota; class Desulfobacteria; order Desulfobacterales; family SKZT01; genus M55B149. The sequence continues at coordinate 182 of JAGYNR010000147.1, forward strand.
TTTGTCATTGCCTTGTGAAGCGCCAGGGAAAGCACCATGGGATCAGAGAAAACATAAGGTATACAATAGTTATCCAATAATGCCGGAACCAGGGATTCGCGGCCAAAACCATACATACCCTCTGCAATGTTAAAGACTATGTCCCAGCTATCGCCTGCTGTTAATCGTTTTAGAAGGCTTTTTGCCGAACCGATGCGGTCGGTTTCATGCCCAAGGCCATGAATGGCCTGTTCAATAGCCTCTATAGTTTCACCGGCATCAAATTCAGCAGTATCTTCTATTTTGTATCCGAGAAGCAGATATTCTTCCCGAAGATCATATGTCAATCCAACTTGCATTTTCTAATTTCCTTTGAATTCAGGATCAATATTAGCAACGTTCGCCCGTGCAGGGGCAGCTATTTTTTATCTATGGGAAAGCTAAAGCCTTGGCTTATGCTATCCCATTACGACAGTATGGAACCATCAGGATCGGGATATCGGTAAGTATTGCCGGTATAATTTTTCAGCAGCAAATTGTCTCCATCGCTTCCGATCACATAATCAGGTGTTAAAGGAATTTTTCCACCGCCTCCCGGAGCGTCAATAACATATGTCGGCACAGCATAACCGGTAGTGTATCCCCGTAATCCCCGGATAATTTCAAGTCCTTTTTTAACCGGCGTCCGAAAATGTCCTGATCCGGTGATTGGATCACATTGATAGAGATAGTAGGGGCGAACTCTGGCGCGCATCAATCCATGCATAAGCTTTCGCATGGTTGCAATGTCATCATTGATTCCGGACAGTAACACTGTCTGACTCCCTAATGGAATTCCTGCATCCGCCAGTCGTGTATAGGCTGTCATTGCTTCCGATGTTAATTCGTCCGGATGTGTTGCATGAACACTAATCCAAAGAGGGTGATAACGCCTGAGCATTCTTGTTAAAGACAACGTAATACGCTGAGGCAGCACCATGGGAACCTTTGTCCCGATTCTTATGATTTCCACATGGGGGATTTGTCTCAATTTGAATAACAGATGCTCGATCATCTGATCGGAAAGCGTCAGCGGATCTCCACCCGACAACAGTACATCCCTGACTGAAGGTGTTGAACGGATATAATCCAGCGCTTTTGTCCATCGGGACATAGTAGGTTCAGCATTTTCTTTCCGGCCGACCATTCGGGATCGTGTGCAATACCGGCAGTAGGTAGAACAATATCCGGTAACCAGAAACAAAACCCTGTCCGGATAGCGGTGAACAAGACCGGGCACGGGGCTGTTGTTTTCTTCTCCCAGAGGATCATCGGATTCTCCCGGCGAGTGCAGGTGTTCTGCTGTGGTTGGAACTACTGTTCGGCGAAGTGCCTGTGAAGGATTATGTAAATTCAGCAAACTCATATAGTAAGGTGTTATGGCAACGGGTAATCCATGACGATCGTTGCGGATGGCTTTACGTTCTTCCTCTGAAAGCCGGATGATACGTTCCAATGCCGCCGCTGTTGTAATACGGTTTCGCAACTGCCATTTCCAGTTCTGCCATTGGGCAGGAGTTGTGCGGGGAAAAAAACGTTGGCGGAAATCAATTGTACCCGGTGATTCAGGCAGTCCATGATCGGTTGTGGATTTTATGAAGGGATTAATATTGTTGTTTTTGATCTTTGAAGCAGTTTGATTTACCTCTTGTTTAAATGGTGCTACCTGAGTACCGAGAGGATCAAAATCCTCAGAGGAACAAAGAGATTCTGTCATTTTTTTTAATTTTATACCTCCTCATTTCAGTTAATTTAACGTTCGTTAATAAATCACTGTTCCGAATTTTGAGTTATCAATATGTATGCCATTTTAATAAATTTTTTTTATTGAACCATGAAATGCAGGCATCTTCAATAACTGAAAAAAATATTTCAATAGTCATTTCTGACACTCGATGATCAAGTTTTTTTAATTCAGCTCATAACAAACTTCGTCATTCCGGGTGTAGCGGACCGCAGACCCGGAACCCAGGAAGCCCGCAAAACCTTCTGGATTCAGGCTTTCGGCGGAATGACGGGAAAAAACTTGATCATCGAGTGACAGTGTCGGTCAATTTAGAAAGCACTTTTTTTTGTGGTTGGATTAAAAGATTAAATTTTTATGAATTAAGCGATATCCTGGTTCCAATTTTCATAGAAAGTGGAATTGCCATATCACCATTTAAAATAGAAATTGGCTTTTAATTTCTTAAAAAGCTTTTTTTACTGCATGATTTGAAATAAACCTGTTTATCCTGAAAACAGAACTTATAGTTCCATTTCAGGATAAAATAATAAAGATTGTCAATTCCAAGAAAAAATGAGAATATTTAAAAAGCATCGCTCAAAGCCGAAGCGTTGGAATATGAAGCATTAACGGAAATTTACCATTATGAGCAAATTGACTGCCAAGCTATTGGCTCTGACTGCAATTGTAGCGATTCTGACCTCTTTCATCCTTTACTTCAGTATTCGTTTGGCAACTGAAAGTCAGGTCAACGAAATTGTTAAAAATCAGGCCTCCATGGCATTGAGTTTTGACCTGGCCATACGCAACTACATTTCAGAACATGTCCGGCCCAGGATGCACGATTTAATCGGTACACATCAGTTCGAGTTAAACACCATGTCCTCTTCCTATGTGGCGCGTTCCATCTTTGAGGAGGTCCGCAGGGATTTTCCGGATTACATTATAAAATTTTCTTCGGACAATCCCCGCAATACGTGTAATCAGGCCGGACCGGAAGAGTTGAAAATCATAGATTTTTTTAATGCCAATCCCGATCTTGAGGATTGGCAGGGTTTCATCGCCATCAGCGGCAAGCGCTATCTGGCTAAATTCAGCGCCAGGCGGATGGAACAATCGTGTATGTTATGTCATGGCGATCCTAAGGATGCACCGGCATCGATTCTTGAAACCTATGGTGCCACAGCCGGATTTCATCGTCCCCTGGGAGAAGTTATTGCTCTGGATATGGTGGCCATCCCGGTCAAGCGTATCTCTGAAATCGTCAAATCCACTTCCATTGCTACCTTTGCAATCGGCTTTTTAGGCTTGTTTTGTTTCTTCGCTGGTTTGGGTCTGATAACCAAATGCCTGATTATCAATCGCCTGACAAAAATTGCCAGGTATTTTAATAAGGCGGCGGTTCAAGATAATTACGCATTAAACGAGCCGATCAAGGTAACAGGAAATGATGAAATCAGTGATTTAGCCAAAAGTTTTAATCTGCTTTCCGACAAATTGCGATGTTATTACGCCGCGCTGGATGATAAGGTAAAAGAGCGCACAAAGGAGCTGAATAAAAAAAACGAAGAGCTTGAAAAAGAAATTTCCGAGCGTCACCAGGCCGAAACCGAAAAACACGAACTTGAACAACGGCTGGCGCGGTCCCAGAAAATGGAAGCCTTAGGCCTTTTGGCAGGAGGGGTGGCCCATGATCTAAACAATGTGTTATCAGGGATTGTGAGTTATCCCGATCTGATTCTCACAGATTTGAATCCTGACAGTCCTCTTGTCGGGCCCATACGAACCATAAAGGATTCCGGAATGAAAGCCGCTGCAATCGTTCAGGATTTGCTTACCCTGGCCCTGCGGGGAGTTACCAACACCGCAGTGCTGAACCTGAATACCATTATCAGCGACTATTTCAATTCACCGGAATATGAAAAATTAAAAACCTGCCATGCCGATCTGGATATACAAATTCGCTGCGATCCTGATTTGCTCAACATACGGGGATCATCAATTCATTTAAAGAAAATGGTAATGAACCTGGTATCCAATGCAGCGGAAGCCATGTTGGATGGAGGAACCATTGTGGTGTCCACATCCAACGAACATCTGGATCGACCGATCAAGAGATATGAAAAGGTTCAGGAGGGGGATTATTGTGTTCTGAGGATTCAAGACAGTGGTGTCGGCATTGATGACTTGGATCTGAATCGGATTTTTGAGCCGTTTTATACGAAAAAAGTCATGGACCGTAGTGGTACGGGACTCGGGATGTCCGTGGTTTGGGGTACTGTCCAGGATCATCACGGCTATATCAATGTGGAAAGCAAGCCGGGCCGAGGGACCCTGTTTGAATTGTTTTTTCCGGTAACACGCGAATCGGTTCCTGACGATCAAAGAATTCTTCGGTACAAGGACTATTCGGGAAACGGCGAATTGATTCTGGTCGTCGATGATCTGGAAGCGCAACGGGAAATTGCCAGTGCAATTCTGAAAAAGCTTGGCTATTCGGTAGAGACGGCCTCAAGCGGCGAAGAGGCTGTGACCCGTATCTTACAATGTCCTTTTGATTTGATCATTCTGGATATGATTATGAATGGGGGAATCGATGGTCTTGAAACCTATCGTCGAATTTACACCGCCAGACCCAGGCTTGCGTTTAGATTATGTAGGTCGATTTTAGCTATTTTTTC
>JAGYNR010000148.1 GCA_018399715.1 Desulfobacterales bacterium
GGGGTTCTGTGCCAGATATTCTTCCGCGGACGCACCCTGCGCCCATCTCCAGAGATCTCAGATTCAAGGGGTTCGCATTTCGCGGCTGACCGAAGCGTACAGCGTCAAGCCAGGGTCAAGGTCATAGCTCAGACGCGCTTTTGGGCACCACTCCGTTTCGACCCTGCGAGTCTCGTAAGCCTTCTGTTCGGCACCGGTCAATTGATTAAATACGCTCCATCCCGGAAATCCGGCCTTGTAAGCATCGCTTTGAAATTCATACCAGCGAGTCCCCCAGGTTAATGTCAAAGAAGGGATAATGGCGTATACATATGGTCTCAACGTTATCCAGGGGCATGGTGGTCCAATCCAGCTTGATATAACCGCTGCGCCCCATCAGCCGCATGGGCCTGCCGTCCAGAAATACCTGAAATCGCGATTGGTCCATCCCCCTGATATAGATGCTATCGGTAGGGCTCGGCGTGATGGAAGACCGAAGCACATCGACACCCATTGCTTCGCTCAACAAATCCCTGATATTTTGTACGGGACCGGCTTTTTGAAATTTATCCACATTAATGACGGTTGCATCCGGTGTGACAAAAAGGCCTTCATCCTTAACCGGATGATCCCTGACAATGATCTTGTCAAGCCGATACACTTTTTCCGGTTTTTCTTCTGAATCCGTCTGAGCCAGACCGTATGAAGAAACCGAAATGATCAAAATCAGACCCATCATCATGATGCGTCTGAAATTTATGATTTTCATCAGTTTTTCTCCTTTCTGAAATTACACAATCAGACTTTCAGAAACCGGCCTCGGGGTAGGTACCTATCGGATTCATCAGATTGGAACCGATTGACATCGGTAGCATCCGGTAGTATTAAAATAAATGAGGCATTCCTCACCCCGAGGAGGCTTCACCGGGAAAGCAGCTCGCAACATCCTGGCCGGAAATAGTGGCTGCTTTCCCACATCTTTTATGCATTTTTGATTAATAAACCTTTACGTTTCCACCTCACTTCCTTTTTTTATTTTGTCCATAAAAAAAGCCACGAGGTTTCAAATCCTTTCAAGGATCATAACCTTCGTGGCTTGTTCGTTAATAACTAAAAAATTTAACTTTTAATCGCAACTTCTTGCTGCGAACTGAAATTGATCGGAACTTATATAAAAGGATAGTATCTGTCAATGAAAAAATAAAAATCAAGTATGAGTGAGCCGGAATGTGGTGCGTGTTGTGTGGGGTGATGAAAATAGCTCGAAATTGGCTTGAAAATTCATCTAAATTTTTGTTCCGCTGAAAGGTTTCAGGATTTTCAGCATGGGTGCCACGGGCTAAGGCGTTAGCCTTGCCCGTGTATGCCTTACAGTAGGGGCAACCCCCTGTGGTTGCCCATTATTCGGGCAGGCACAGGGGTCTGCCCCTACATCGCCCGTGGCACCCTATAACCTAAACTTAAGTGCTAAAAATTTTAAATTCTGGAATAAAGTTTCTATGAAAACTCAAAGCATTTTTGGGATAATTTTCACCACCCTATCACATGCCCGGGTTTTCGGCGAGGGAGGATGTTAAAACCGCATAAAGGATATTTTTCCAAAATTTTAGTACATCAGCATTCACGGGTTTTCAGAAAAGCAATATCCGGCCATTTTTTTACCGTGTAGTTCAGTTGCCATTCGCTCACATCCAGATAGGTCAAATTTCCGCCTGCATCCTGAGCCAGATTTGCAAAACATTCCTTTTTGAAAGCGGCCAACTGTTTTCCATCATCACAGGCGATCCATCGGGCAGTGGTATAATCAACCGGTTCATAGGCTGCCTCGACCCCGTACTCCCTTTCAAGCCGGGCCATTGTCACCTCGAATTGCAGCACGCCTACGGCTCCCAGAATCAAGGCATTGTCTGTCAGCGGTCGAAACAGTTGGACTGCCCCTTCCTCGACCAATTGATGGATTCCTTTTTGAAGCTGTTTTATTTTCAGCGGAGATTTCAGTTGCACCCGCCGAAAATGCTCCGGTGCAAAATTCGGAATGCCGGTGAAATCCAGCGGCTCTTTTTCCGAAAAGGTATCACCGATCCGGATGGTGCCATGGTTATGGATACCAATAATATCCCCCGGCCAGGCTTCTTCCGCAAAGGCCCGGTCCTGGGCCATGAAAATAATCGGATTGGCGACCTGTATAGTCTTACCGAGGCGGTGATGACGTATCCGCATGCCGCGGCGAAAACGGCCCGAGCAAACCCGCAGAAAAGCAATGCGATCCCGGTGTGCCGGATCCATGTTGGCCTGTACCTTGAAAACAAACCCGGAAAAAGCATCTTCTTCGGGAGATACCATCCGTGTAACTGCCTGCCGGGGCAATGGTGACGGTGCAACTTCAACAAACGTATCCAAAAGCTCGCGCACACCAAAATTGTTAATAGCACTGCCGAAAAAAACCGGCGTCTGACTCCCCTTAAGAAAATCTTCCAGGTTAAAAGGATCGGCTGCGCCTTCCAGAAGGGCTATATCCTCCCTGAGTTCATCAGCCTGGCCGCCTAAAATGGTATCTAGCTGCGGATCATCTAGGTTACGGATGATAATGGTATCGCTGGGCAGGTGTGCCTGACCGGGTTTAAACAGGGCCAGCTCCCGCCGGTAGAGATTGTAAATTCCCTTGAAATTTTTTCCCATTCCGACCGGCCAGGAAAGTGGTGTGCACTCAATTTGCAACGTATCCTCGATATTGCCCAGAATATCAAGCGGCCGCATGCCTTCACGATCAAGCTTATTGATAAAGGTCAAAATCGGGGTGTTGCGCATTCGGCAGACTTCCATCAATTTGCGGGTCTGCGTTTCCACTCCCTTGACACTGTCAATCACCATGATTGCACTGTCTACAGCCGTCAGTACCCGGTAGGTATCCTCGGAAAAATCCTGGTGACCGGGGGTGTCCAAAAGGTTAATTTCAAAGTCACGATAGTTAAATTTCATGACGGAACTGGTCACCGATATGCCCCGCTCCTGTTCGATAGCCATCCAGTCGCTGGTGGCATGGCGATTGGCCTTGCGAGCTTTGACGGTACCTGCCATCTGGATAGCACCACCAAAAAGCAGCATTTTCTCGGTAAGAGTGGTCTTGCCGGCATCCGGATGGCTGATAATGCCGAAAGTTCGACGACTTTCGATTTCTTTTTTACTTGATTTATTAAAAGAATCTTTCATATAGTTTTTACAGTATTTCGATTACCTTTCCCGCGCCTCCCTCAATATATTGATTTGGATAGAGAGACTTTATTTCGTGTTTATATTGGGTGCAATGGGTTGCACAGATCAATTCCATATTTTTTAAGGATTCGGGTCTGTTGCCGTGCAAACCGCCTATAATTCCGTAAACATTGCCGAATCTAGAAGCAGCGTCGATAATGTGTGTCATTTTGGGATGAGAACATCCTGCTATGATGATAATCCCTTTTTGTGTTTCAATGCAAAGTGACTGCTCTATTTTGTCGAGTTCACCGGTGGAATGAATTCCTTCATACAGGGTTCGGGGGTCAGTGATGTGAATAATTTCCCTTGCATTTTTAACCCCCCGAAATGAATAAGGTACCCAAACCGTAACGTTATGGTTTTGATCCAAAAAAGCGGATAACCCTCCCACATGATCATAATGGTGATGTGATATGAAGACATCATCAATTTCTTTGGGATCAATATTTAATTTTTTCATGTTTGAAAGGAGAATAGAACCACTTCCGCCTGTATCGAAAAGAATTGTTTTGCCGTTTGTCTCAACCAGAGCGGAAAATCCCCAGTCAGCCTGAAGGTCTTTTTTAAATGCAGTATTATCGTAAATTATGGTTGTTTTCATATTCTCTCCTGAACTATTGCAAAAATAGTGTCCGAACGAAAACTGTCTTTTTCGTTCGGACACTAAATAGTTTACATAGCAACAATAAACAACAAACCGACAATAATGTCAAACGCTTCCCACTAATTATGACAATCACATTAAATGATGGATTCGCAATCGGGATCGGGATCGGGATCCCGATTGCGATTATTAACGTCCAACATCGGCCCTTGATGCTTGAGTCAAAATTAAAATTGCTGAACCCTTCCCATACCCCTCAGCAATTCCAATGCGCTTCTGGAAATTTTACGTTCCGCATTTACAGTATCCGGGATTTCGGATATAACAGATTACGTGAAATGTCGGCCGCATACATACATGAAGCTCTTATTATCTATAATTCTGATTAAAATGATTCCCGAAATTACGGCTAAAGTGAACATTATTGCAGAATACCATGGCAGATAACCATAAATGCGGTATTTTTTAAACAACAGGAAAGTAGACGAATTTTTATGAAAGATTTATTTGTCAAAAAACCAAAAACAAAGCCCGGGATAAAGGTATTTTGTCACACCAGGGAGACAAAAATGACCTTTGCGCCGCATCGGTGGTTGAAAATCCTGGAAGATGTTATCAGGTTTCCCGAAACGGTTTTAAAGCGAGACAGTCTCAAGCACACGGTCAAAGCCGGATTGAGTCCATGGGGAGATGTGTGTATACAAGGTACCGAATGGACAATGAGAAAGAAATTGTTTTCCCCGATACAGCCTTTCCGTAGAAAATT
>JAGYNR010000149.1 GCA_018399715.1 Desulfobacterales bacterium
ATTTGTGCGCCTGTTAACTCCATGGTAATTCCTTCCTTTAAAATACGTATTTGATTTGCAACCCATTACCTTCTTTAGTGCCTGAACGAAAACTGTCTTTTTCGCCAATATCTGCGTCAGACTCACATTTTAATCCTCGAAATACTCAATGTATGTCTGTGGTTAAAATTTTCATCTTCCTTGATCTTAACGAAAAATCCTGTTTTTCGTTCGGGTACTACTTAAAAATGGCGCCCGTATTTGCCGATGATACCATTTTTGCATACCGGGACATATAGCCCTTCGTTATTTTCGGTTCAGGGGCGGTCCATTTCTCCAGACGTTTTTGGATCTCATCTTCAGCTACTTTCAAGGTTATTTTTTTGCCGGGAATGTCGATAGCAATTATGTCACCCTCATTGACAACCGCTATAGTGCCTCCTTGCATCGCCTCGGGAGATACATGACCAATTGATGCTCCCCGGGTTCCCCCTGAAAACCGGCCGTCCGTGATCAGAGCAACATAAGCATCCAGATTCATGCCTGCGATTGCTGAAGTGGGAGTGAGCATTTCCCGCATTCCAGGACCGCCCATGGGCCCCTCGTACCGAATCACAACAACATCACCCTTTTTTATTTTGCCCGCCATAATAGCATCGGTGGCTGCCTCCTCAGATTCAAATACTCTGGCAGGTCCCTCATGACGCAGCATTTCATCACATACCGCCGATTGCTTGACAACACATCCGTCCAGCGCCAGATTTCCGAACAGGACAGCCAATCCTCCCTGCTGATGATAAGGGGTGTCTAAAGGCCGAATCACTGAGGAATCCATGAGCCTGGCACCCGAAATATTCTCAGCCACTGTTTTGCCGGTAACTGTCAGACATTTCTCATTTATCCGCCCGCCTTTTGCCAGTTCTTTCATAATGGCGGGGATACCGCCGGCACGGTTAAGGTCTTCTACGCGATGTTCTCCGCCGGGGCTAAGTGCACACAAATGAGGTGTTTTTTCACTCACACGGTTGATCATATCCAGATCAATGTCGACTTCAGCTTCATGAGCAATCCCCACCAGATGGAGTACCGTATTGGTTGAACATCCAAGCGCCATGTCAACAGCCAGGGCATTTTGAAATGCTTCCCGGGTCATGATCTTCCGGGGCGTGATATCCTCTTTTAAAAGTTCCATCACCCGCATTCCCGCTTCCTTTGCCAATCGGTACCGAGCAGCCATAATTGCCGGAATCGTACCGTTTCCCGGAAGGCCCATACCGATAGCTTCCGTAAGACAATTCATCGAATTGGCAGTAAACATCCCGGCACAAGAGCCGCAGGTCGGACACGCGGCATTTTCAATGGCCAATAATTGATCTTCAGTCATCTTGCCGGACCGGACAGCACCGACAGCTTCAAAAACCGTAACCAGGTCAATCTTTTTGGTTCCGGGGCTTTCCGGATGCTCACCTGCCAGCATGGGACCGCCGCTGATAATTATTGCCGGAATATCCAGCCGGGCTGCTGCCATGATCATACCGGGAACGATCTTGTCACAATTGGGCACCAACACCAATGCGTCGAATCCATGGGCAATAGCCATCACCTCAATCGAATCGGCAATCAGTTCCCGGCTTCCCAATGAATACTTCATACCGATATGATTCATGGCAATACCATCGCAAACACCGATCACTCCAAAATCGATCGGAGTGCCTCCGGCCATGTAAACACCTGCTTTTACAGAATCGACAACTTTGTCCAGATAAATATGTCCCGGAACGATGTTATTGACTGAGTTGGCAATTCCGATCAGCGGACGGTTAATTTCGGTATCCGTATATCCCATTGATTTAAAAAGGCTGCGATGGGGTGCTCTTTCAATGCCTTTCTTTGCTCTGTCACTTTTCATTGCAACTCCTCATGTAAGAATAAAAATTTAAGAAAAAAAAATCCGCTATCAGTTTTATGCTGATAACGGATTTTTTTAATATTTTGTTTAAATTGTGTTTAAGTTAAACCATTATCAGCCTATCCTCGCAGCAGGGAAGTATCCCTACGACGAGGAGAATAATAAGTACTAAAATGCTTTTAATGGTGTTAAATTGTTTCATAGAAATCAGCTTTCTTTTTTAATACATACAAATCGATAACAGTCAGAAAACATCTTGTCAAGACTTTTTTGCGAAATCCGTAAAAAGTACCATCGTTAATTTTCCGTTGTGGTTTCCGGCTGGTGATGCCATCGACCACAAGGAATGAATATTTGAAGGTGTTATTTTACAATATGATTTAGATGTATTAATTCAGATATATGATATTAATTTAAAGCTTTCATTTCTTTTAGTAGGATAATCCCGATATGCTGAATTTTACTGCCGGCTCCGGCTACCTTTGGATCGTATTTTCACTGATGACAGCACTTGTAGTAGCAACCCAGGATGCCTGGGTCAAAAAATTCTTTTCACACCTGTCATCCTTGGAAATGTCCGCATTCCCCCTCATCTATAGTTTACCTCTTTTTTGTTTGGGGCTGTGTTTTGTTTCAGTGCCCCCATTGAACCCGGATTTTCTGTGGTCATACCTGCTAAGCCTTCCTATAAATGCTGCCGGTTTTCTTTTGTACATGAAAGCCATCAGACAATCTCCCCTTTCACTTACCCTTCCCTACCTTGCTTTTACCCCGGTGTTTATGATCGCTACCGGCCTGATATTTCTCAATGAAATTCCCAATGTTTATGGCATCGCAGGCATATCTTCCATTTGTATCGGAAGCTATGTGTTAAATCTGGAACCTGGCCGATTCTCTTTTTTATCACCGTTTAAAGCCATTTTTAAAGAAACCGGATCATGGATCATGCTGATTGTAGCACTTGTGTTCTCATTTGGCGCAGTTATCGGCAAAGTGGCCATTATCAACTCCAGTCCTGTTTTCTTCGCCATGTTTTTTTTTAGCACCTTTGACCTGTTTTTGATTGTCATTTTATGGGCTACCGGCAAAATTCAAATGGCAACATTTGTCCAAAGCCCTGCCAAAGGATTGTTCGCCGGCAGCCTTTTATTTTGTCATGCGCTGTTCCACGCATGGGCCATCTCTATGACCAAAGCCGCTTATATGATATCCGTTAAACGGTTAAGTATCTTGTTTGGAATCATCTACGGCGGGTTGATTTTCAAGGAAAAAAATCTTTTAATTCGTTTTACTGGTGCTTTTCTGATGATGTCCGGAGCCGTGCTGATTATGATGAAGGGGGGATAATATTAGGCTTATAATCGGTTGACGATAAAAAGGAGATTTGGTAACATTAAATTTTTTTAATTACTTTATCAAGGAGTTAAAATCGTTGAAAAGACTTAAACAATATATAATTATCGGAGCTATTCTCTATGCTTTATATTTTATCTTAAGTCATCACATCATTTTTCATGGAAGAGATTTTTTCTTGCTTAATAAAGAAAAAATGACACTGGAATATACGTTTTACAGCATAAAAAGTAAATCTCCCGAAAAAATCCTTGAAATTGATGTGCTTAGAGATGCGGGTATCGGAGCCATTCTGGTAGAACTTGGTACAATTTCCGAGGAGAAGCGTTATGACATCGAAAATTCTGTCGAATGGAAGTATGAATAAAATAAATTGGAATTTTTTGTAAAGCAAAGCATTACTATTTTTTTACCATTTTTCAGAAATTTTTTGTTTTAGTTTTCGTTCTTTCTTCCAGGATATATCCTTTTTCCCTTTACGATACTTCTTGTTTTTGGGGGAAATCTTTTCGGAAACACGCACCGGATAAGTTCCCGGGTTTTTTTCTGCCTGATCTGACAATAGCGAAGATTTTTTTTCTTCAAGAAGCTGTTTGGGAACCGGTGGACCGGAAAAACAGCCGACAGGAACTGTATCTGACAAAAAAAGCCCTTCTCCTGCATTAAAAAATTTTACGCCGAGATTTATGGACGATGCGACCGAAACAGTTAATATAACCGGTTTTTGATCTATACGCTTTGCGATTCTTTCTGCCATGACCCTCCTGGAGCATAAAATTACCTGAGGATACCCCATCGGATGAATTCCTTTTTCCATAACATTTTTATGCGCTTTTCTTCGGATTCCGGAATATAAAAGCTTTGGAAGATCGATGGCAGGAATGATGGGACTTAAATTTTCCCGGTTTCGGGCACGGATCAATTGTCCCCGAATTTCAATAGGAACATCGGACACAGTCAGCAGAATTTCATCCAGATGGCTTCTGCGAACATGCCGGAAACCTTCCTCTTCACATACCGCCTTTAAAAACTCCTTTATTTTAAAAAAACCGTGATTGTCGGGTACCAAGCCGAATTCCGCAGGATTGTGCCCCAAAACATAATCAAAAAATCTTACTAGTTTTATGTGAGCCTTGTTTCCTCCCATTTGAATCTAAACAACTTTATCTAGTGCCTGAACGAAAGCTGTCTTTTTCGCCAATATCTGGGCCAGACTCAAATTTTAATCCTCGAAATACTCAATGTATGTCTGTGGTTAAAATTTTCGTTTTCCTTGATCTTAACGAAAAATCCTGATTTTCGTTCGGGCACTATCTA
>JAGYNR010000015.1 GCA_018399715.1 Desulfobacterales bacterium
GGATACAGAAACCCTGGAGTTAAAATCCCAGCTTTTGCCGTATTGCTTTGTACCGTGGCGCCTTTCCTGGGAACCGAATTGGCAGTATTTAGCTCTGGAAAAGATAGCCTCCGATCCAACGCAGATGATTTTCGGACAGGTAGTTCATGGTGGCGTCATAACAAATCTGATTCAAAAATTTCAAATGACGCCGTCTTCAGTCATTGGATATAGCCTGGGAGAGTCTGCCGGATTATTTGCCATGAAAGCCTGGCCGGAACGGGGAGAAATGCTGGTACGCATGCGTCGAACCGACTTGTTTGCAACACAGTTGGCGGATTCCTGTGAGGCTGCCAGAAAAGCCTGGCAAATCCCCTTACAAGATACATTTCAATGGCAGGCGGTAGCTGTCAACCGGCCCGCAGATATGGTTCAAAAGGTTATAAACGATATTTCTCATATTCGTCTTCTGATTATCAATACACCGGAGGAATGCGTGATCGGTGGCAGGAAAGAATCGGTTTCCGCTGCCATTGAAATTCTCGGGTGCAAAGCGGTATATTTGGAAGGGGTTGTTACTGTCCATTGTGATGCCGCTGAACCGGTTGCTGAAAAATATCGGAATCTTCATGTGTTTCCGGTGACTCCCCCGAAAAATATTAAATTTTATAGTTGTGGGTTTGCAAAGTCCTATGAACTGTCAACCGAAACGGCTGCTGACTCAATTTTAAAACAAGCCTTGTCAGGTTTTGATTTTACCCAAACCATTCGGCAGGCTTATAACGACGGAATCCATATTTTTCTGGAAATGGGGCCGCATGCCTCCTGCACCCGCATGATTCAAACCATCTTGAAAGATCAGCCACATCTGGCGATTTCAGCCAGTCTTCGGGGAGAACCAGAATCGCTTTCCATATTGAAATTTTTGAGTGCAATGATTGCTGAACGGCTCCCTGTGAGCCTGGATTGGCTATATGGAAACACTTTTGTCTGCGGCGTTGACGTCCAAATTGGCGCGGATACTCAAACTGATACTCAATATCAACAACTATGTCAGAAATGGATAACGGTACCTATCGGAGGATTTTTTTCAGACCATATGCCGATGATGCCTTCGAAGCGTTATGAAAAAAAAGTACAAACTGCGGTTCCCGGAAGTATAAATATGGACGCACCATTTGTCGGTTTGATTGACACCTTAACCAAAACCACAAAAATGAACGCAGATGTTCATCGGAAGTTTTTAGATTTTTCGGAGGAATCCGGCAACGTATGTGTCCGTATATTCGGTCTTCAGACACGTATTTTGGAAACCATGTTTCAAAAAGAAACTGTTGGCTTCGTTGAAAAAAATTTGAACTCCGAGCTGCTTGATAATCATCAGAAGGATACCGTTGATCGTTTTCAGGCATCTTCTGAGCCCCTGGTTTTTGACCGAAACATGTGTCTGGAATTTGCTATCGGTTCCGTTGAGAAAGTCTTAGGGCCTGAATTTGCCGAGGTGGATACTTACAAAGCCAGGGTTCGTTTGCCCGATGAGCCGCTTATGCTGGTGGATCGGATACTTTCGGTTGAAGGTGAAAAAAGGTCTTTGGGGTCCGGACGGGTGGTTACCGAACATGATGTTTTACCAGATGCCTGGTATTTAGATGGTGGAAGAGCACCGGTATGCATTTCTGTTGAAGCCGGTCAGGCTGACCTGTTTCTTTGCTCCTACCTGGGGATCGATTTGGCGGTAAAAGGGGAAAGAACCTATCGTCTTCTGGATGCTGTCGTTGAATTTCACCGGGGGTTACCCATGCCCGGTGATGTCATCCGGTATTTCATTGAAGTGGAAAGATTTGTCCGGCACGGGGATACCTATCTTTTTTTCTTTAATTTTGAAGGGTATATTGATGATGCGCTGTTGATTACCATGCAAGATGGTTGTGCCGGTTTTTTTACCGAAGAAGAGATTCAAAATTCAGGTGGAATTATTCTCAAAGGGGAAGAAACTGCCCCGATTCCCGGGAAAAAACCGGATACCCCGATCATCAATATAACTTTTCCATCAGGACCGGAAACATATGATGAACACCAAATAGAGGCACTTAGACATGGTGACCTGGAAAGCTGTTTTGGTTCTCAGTTTAAACATCTAAAACCGGCAAAATCCTTGTGGCTTCCCGGTGGCAGAATGAAATTGATTCACCGGGTGTTAACACTTGATCCGAAAGGCGGCAGATTCGGCTTGGGAATGATCCGTGCGGAAGCCGATATTCATCCGGATGACTGGTTTCTTACCTGTCATTTCATGGATGACATGGTGATGCCGGGAACCCTTATGTATGAATGCTGCGCCCATACGTTACGGATATTGCTTCAAAGAATCGGGTGGGTTACGAATAAGGCCGGTGTTTGCTATGAGCCGGTAATTGGGGTGAAAAGTCGTCTCAAATGCCGGGGACCGGTTACCCCGAAAACCCGCCACGTCATCTATGAGGTCTTTTTAAAGGAAATCGGTTATAATCCGGAACCGTATGTGATTGCCGATGCACTGATGAAAGCTGATGGACGGGCGATTGTCAGGTTCGAAAACATGAGTATGAAAATGACCAATCTTTCCATAGAAGAGATCAAAGCGTTTTGGACACAGAAAACGACTCCGGAAAGCCTGCCAGCACAAATTGAAAAAAAGCCGGTTTTATACGGACGGGACAAAATTTTAGCGTTTGCGGCCGGAAAGCCATCAGAGGCATTTGGTGAACCCTACAAGGTGTTCGATCATGATCGGGTGATTGCCCGGTTACCCAGACCCCCCTACTCTTTCATGGACCGGGTGACTTATATTGAACCAGACCCATGGATTTTAAAGCCAGATGGCTGGATCGAGGCGGAGTATGACATGCCCCCTGATGCCTGGTATTACAGGGCTGATGGTGGCATCGCATTGCCGTTTTGTATTCTCCTGGAAATTGCGCTTCAGCCTTGTGGCTGGCTGGCAGCGTATGCCGGATCAGCATTAAGAAGCGAAAAGGATTTGAAATTTAGGAATCTGGGAGGAACCGGGATGGTGGTGTGCGAAATTTTTCCTGAAAACGGACCATTGAATATTCGCTGCCGCATGAAAAAGGTTTCCGAAGTCGAAGATATGATTATTGAGCATTTCGATTTTATATTGCAGCAAAAAGGACAGATCGTTTATAAGGGTGAGACGTATTTTGGTTTTTTTACAGTCGAGGCCTTGAAACAACAAGTGGGAATCCGCAATGTTGAAACATCCGAAGCTTATCCCTTGGAAAAGGAACTTTCAAAAAATGAATCTTACCTCCTGGAGGTCAAAGCCCCTTATTTTCCTAATGATCCTGATGAAAAAGCAACGCCGAACACATCTCTTGCCATGCCGTCAAAAGCGCTTTTAATGGTCGATGAGATCGAAACATATATCCCGGATGGCGGTCCCGCGGGTCTGGGCTTTATCCGGGGGAAAAAAAGGGTAGATCCAAAAGAGTGGTTTTTTAAGGCACATTTTTATCAGGATCCGGTCTGTCCGGGCAGCCTGGGAATTGAATCATTTATTCAATTGATCAAGTTTATTGCGTTGAAAAAGTGGCCTTGGTTAAAGCATACTCACCGTTTCGGAACCATGACAAATGTTTGTCACACCTGGATATATCGCGGCCAGATTATTCCGGAAAACAAAACCGTTTCGGTAGATGGTTGGATAACCCAGGTTCAAGAGGACCCATTTCCCACCATTCTTGCCGATGGGCGTTTAAAAATCGATGGTCTTTACATTTATAAAATGGAAAGTTTTGGAATTATCCTGCAACCTGTGGGGTGAACCAGAACCATAACATTTTGGTTTTTTTGATACAGCAAAAATGTTTATACAGTGATTAGTAAAAAGCTATGTTGTTTTCAAACCCTTACATTGATACATTCGGTTACGAACTGGCACCCAACGTGGTGACATCAGAGGATATTGAAGAAAAGCTGGCATCTCTTTACGAGGCTATCCATATTAAAAAGGGACAACTGGAATTTATGACGGGTATCCGGGAGCGACGGTTTTGGGACCCGGATTTTAAGATGAGTCAGGGCGCCATCCTGGCTGGTGAAAAAGCAATCGAGGCCTCCGGGATCGATCGCGATAACATCGGCATGCTTATTTATGCCGGTGTGTGTCGGGATAACCTTGAACCGGCTACTGCTTCTGTGGTTGCCGATGGCCTTAAGCTGGGACACAATGCCCATGTTTATGACATTTCCAACGCGTGTTTAGGCATACTCAACGGTATGATTCAGGTAGGCAATGCCATTGAATTGGGTCAGATTCGTTCCGGATTGGTTGTATCCTGCGAGTCGTCGCGACAAATTGTCGAACTTACCATCGAAAAGCTTCGGAAATCCAGAGACATGGAGCTTTTCAAAAAAGCTATTGCTACACTGACCGGGGGGTCTGGTGCAGTGGCGGTTCTTTTGACAGACAAAACCTTAACCAGAAAGAATCATCGTCTGATAGGCGGTGTGGTGAAAAACGCAGTTGAGCACCACAGACTTTGCAGGTGGGGACCGGATATGGGAATTCCCTCAACTGTACCTCAGGTCATGGAGACTGATTCGGTAGGTGTTTTGAAAAACGGGGTTAAACTGGGTATTGAAACATTTGCAGCATTTAAGAAAATCCTGAAGCTTAATGATGACAAACCCGATAAAATCATCTGCCACCAGGTGGGGGCGACGCATCAGCGAACAATTTTAAATTCCTTGGGCATCAGTGAGGAAAAAGATTTTTCAACCTATCGATTTCTGGGCAATATTGGTACCGTTTCACTTCCGATTACTGCAGCAATTGCTGCTGAGCGGGATTTTTTTTGTGAAAGAGACCTGGTGGGTTTTCTGGGCATCGGAAGCGGATTGAACTGTCTGATGCTGGCTGTAAAATGGTAGCCTAAATGGGGAATGAACAACCAAATGGTTAACGAAGCTGACAGATTAGGGGGACGAAAAGGGAGAAAGAATAAATCATTCGACAGGAAAAGTTCCAGGCCGATCGATATTTCATCCTTTAAACACCTTTATCCTTTTTCTTCCCATTACATGAATATCCGTGGTCTGAAATATCACTATGTTGATGAGGGGGCTGGAGAACCGCTTATGATGGTGCATGGGAACCCGACGTGGTCTTTTTATTTCCGTAAGCTTATCAAGGCGTTCTCCCCCTGTTATAGAACCCTGGCGCCGGATCATATTGGATGCGGACTTTCTGAAAAGCCGGATGAAAAGCAGTATGACTTCAGGCTGAAAAGCAGGGTGGAAGATCTGGAGACATTTTTAAGCCGTCTGAAACCTAAAGGAAAGCTCAACCTGATCCTTCATGACTGGGGAGGTATTATTGGAATGGCTTATGCCGTACGGTACCCGGATCAAATCGGGCGGATTATCATTTTAAACACCTCAGCGTTTTTCCCTCCGCAGGGCAAACCGCTGCCCTGGCAACTGAAATTAGTGAGAAATTTGCCTTTTATATCAAGACCTGCCGTGCAGGGATTAAATGTATTCGCATTGGGGGCATTGATAATGGCATCGAAAAAAAAGCTTTCGAGGTCGGTCAAAAAAGGTCTTGTCGCGCCTTATAACTCATGGAATAATCGATTGTCCACGTTTAAGTTTGTCCAGGATATCCCTTTAGTTGCAACTGATCCCAGTCATCGCATCGTACAACATACCCAGGAAAATCTTAGCCGGTTAAAGGAAAAACCTATGCTCATCTGCTGGGGGATGAAAGATTTTGTGTTTGACAGCGATTATCTTGCAATGTGGAGCCAACTATTTCCAAACGCTCAAATTTGCCGGTTTTGGGATGCTGGTCACTATGTACTTGAGGATGCTCCCGATAGAATTATTGAAGCCATTGGCCATTTTTTGTAAATCATATTGTATTTAGTGCCTGAACGAAAACTAGGATTTTTCGTTCAGGCACTAAATACAATTGTGTTGGTATCGCCGGCTAGCTTCTTGACATATTGTTAGATTTTATCTATCGTGTTTAATATTATTGGAGATCTTTAAATAATCAATTAGATCATGCGGTTATTTTTTAATTTATTGTTTTTAAAGGACGTTATCTATAAATGGGAGTTAACAAAATAACATCTGAAAGTCGTCCTGCTGCTCGTTTGAGTCGTCCTGCTGCTCGTTTGAAAGGTGTCGGCGACAGTCTTTGGGTGGTTATAGATCCACAATTACCACTAGATACATTAAAGGATGAATTGACGCAGATGTTTAGTCGTCTCAATTATCTGACCATCAGCATGCCGGTAGTGTTAGATACCGGTAAAAATGGTGAGCACGAGAGCCTGATCAAAAATCTGGGAGAATTTTTAAAGGAAAAATTCAATGTCGGAGAAGTATCCAGTTCTCCCAATAATCGTTCTGATACTGAAAAACGGGTTCGGACACGGGATATGGAACGCTCCTGGAAAAATTACCGAAGTGATGTTCTGATGATGGCTGGAAGAGTTCGTTCCGGGCAGATGATAACGGCAAAAAAGCATTTGATATTATTGGGGGATGTAAATCCGGGAGGACAAGTATCAGCAGGGGGTGATATTTTAATAATGGGCAGTTTGGCCGGGACAGCATCTGCAGGACAGGAAGGAAATGAGTCGGCGATTATTCTGGCTCTTGATTTCAAACCCACCCAAGTGCAAATTGCAGGTATTGTGGCAGCTGGCGCTTCAGCAGTCTCGACAAAATTTCCGGAATACGCGTATGTTGAAAACGGTCAAATTGTAGTGGAGAATTATTTGAGTGCAAATCCATTTGCCCGAATGCCATGGCCTAAGATCCGCTAATTCAAAAAGCGGATTTTTCAGCAATTCTAATTTTGTGAGAACTACTTACCATAAAAGAGGTGCCAATTGGAAGGAAAAGTTATAGTCGTTACATCTGGAAAAGGGGGAGTGGGGAAAACAACTGCTACTGCTTCCCTGGGCTCGGCCTTGGCCCTGGAGGGCAAAAAGGTCGTAGTGGTGGACATGGATATTGGCTTGAGAAACCTTGATGTTGTTATGGGGCTCGAAAACCGGATTGTTTTTAATCTTATTGATGCAGTTACCGGAAAATGCAAGCTTCAGCAGGCAGCCATCAAAGACAGAAAAATTGATAACCTGTTTTTAATTCCGGCTTCGCAAAGTGACAACAAATCGATCATCAACGCAAGTGCAATGGAACGATTCTGTAAAAAGCTTCGTAATGAATTTGATTTTGTTTTATTGGACTGCCCGGCGGGTATAGAGCAAGGGTTTGAAAATGCAATTGCGGGTGCTGAAGAAGCGATCGTTATTTGTACGCCGGAAGTTTCCTCTGTTCGGGATGCAGACCGGGTAATAGGTATTTTGCTGTCACGGTCTATTGTTCCCCGGTTGATGGTTAACCGGATTGTTCCTCAACTTGTGGAAAGAGGGGATATGTTGAGCCACGAAGACGTAGTCGATGTGTTGTCTGTCGATTTGCTGGGATTGGTACCCATGGATGAACTAGTCGTCATTTCGACCAATATGGGGAATCATATCGTAATGCAGAAAGATTCTATGGCGGGGCAGGCATTCCGGCGAATCGCCATGCGGCTTAACGGCCAGGCGGATCTTCCCATTGAAGTCCCCAGAACTCAGAAAAGTTTTTGGAAAAAATTAGGAATTTTCGGAAAAAAGAAATAAAGGAGTCCATATTGTGGAACCATTTTTCAGAAGGCTTTTCGGAAAGGAAAGCAGTAAGGATAAAGCAAAAAAACGGCTTAAACTGGCACTGGTATATGATAAGTTGGAAGTTTCCGATGAAACATTGTCAAACTTGCAAAAAGATATCATTCAGGTAATCTCGAAATATTTTGTCATTAACCAGGATTCTTTAAAACTAGATATTCGCAGATCCGAGGATTATTCCACCCTGGTGCTTAACACTCCCATTGTATCAGCCAAACATCGTGGTGTCAGCACCTGACGGAAAATTGATGAGTGAATAAGGTTGGCAGGTAGGGGGGATTTCTCAGTTTGAACGGAATTACAATATGCTTACTTCGTCAGGATGGTGAAAATTTTTAAACTTAGATTTTAGGAGAACGGTCGTGACACAAAAAAAAATACTTTTGGCGGTAGATGATTCCATATATTCCAAGTATGCAATCATTTATGCGGCGAAGATGTCAGCTTTGGTCAAAGAAATGTCATTTACGCTTTTCCACGTACTTCCAACTGTTTCGCTGTATTTGATGGAAGAGGCCAAAACTAGCGTTAAAGCTCAGGCGGAACTTAAAAAAGTAGTCCGAAAAAATGAGGAAAAAGCACATCGGTTCATGAATAATTATCGGGAGCAAATGATTGGCCTGGGAGTTAATGAAGACCATATTGAAGTGGTGACCCAGCCTAAGATGCTCGGGATGGCCAGAGATATTCTCGAAAGGGCACAGAAAAGTCTTTATGATACAATTGTGATCGGACGGCGGGGACTGAGCCGGATTCATGAGGCATTTAGTGTAAGTGTGAGCAAGAAACTTCTTCAACATTCTCAACTGATTCCGGTTTGGGTCATCGACAAGGAAGTAACCAGTCAAAAAATTATGATCGCTATCGATGGTTCGGAAAGTTCGCTGCGGGCTGTTGATCATCTCTGCTTTATGTTGATGGGAAATCCTGAAATCACGGTTACCTTGTTTCATGTGGCTGCCAAAATCGGCGATTACTGTGAAATTGATTTTAATAACTCTCAGAAAGACATAGAAAAACTGATGATCGAGGGAGACAGGCGCTGTGTAAGGGATTTCTATATTCATGCCCGCCAGAAGTTCCAGGGAGCAGGCATTTCGGATGACCGGATTCATATCAAAGAGGTTAGCCCGAGAATGAATGTTGGCAAAGCGATTCTTAAAGAGTTTAATGCCGGTGGTTACGGGACTTTGGTGATCGGACGACGTGGTATCGGTCGCTCCTTTTTTATGGGTAGCGTGTCTGAATATTTGGTTGACAAAATCGAAAACTGCGCTTTATGGCTTGTTTCTTAATTGACTACTAAAACAAATTATTCCAACATTAAAAAACGCTGTCCCAATGAAGAAAGGATGATATGTTTGTTCTTGGGTATTTCTTAATGGCATTTGCCAGGGTGCTTGATGTAATATTGTTTTTTTTTATGATTGCTATCATTGCGCGGGCGATCCTTTCCTGGGTTAGCCCGGATCCCTATAATCCGATTGTACGGTTTATCAACAATATTACAGAACCGTTACTTTATCACATAAGAAGAAGGTTGCCGGTAGTATTTGGCGGCATTGATTTTTCACCGGTAATCGTAATTTTGATGATCATGTTTATACAGGAATTTCTTATTAAGAGTTTGCTTAGAATAGCACAAACTCTACTGTAACCTTCAAAAATCAGGTGATACCATGAAAACCTCCCCACTGGAAATACAGCAGAAACAATTTAGTGTACGGTTTAGAGGATTTGATATTCATGAAGTGGATTCTTTTTTGGAAGAAATGGCTGACTTGTTTGCTGTTATGAAACAAAAAAACGAACGATTGAAAGAAGAAATTTGCAGACTCTGTCATGAAATCGAGGGATATAAGGGACGGGAAAATGCTTTCAAACGTGCTATGTTAAATAGCCAAAAAGTGCTGGATCATATGAAAGAAAATGCACGGAAATCTGCAGATCTTATTATTGCCGACGCCGAAGTCAGGGCTGAAAAGATGCTCAATAAAGCACATAATCGGTTGGCGCAGTTGCATGATGATATATCTGAGTTAAAGCGGCAGCGGCTTCAGATTGAAGTTCAGATTCGGTCGGTTTTGGATGCGCATTCAAAGCTTCTTGAACTCAGCAAAGAGGGAAGCGAGGCCATGGATTTGGAGGACGAGAAAGTTAAATTGCTTAGAAAGTCGAAATAGGTTAATGAAATGAATGTACTGAGGATATAATAATGGCAAAAATTGATGCTTTTTTTAAATTAATGAACGATCAAGGTGCTTCCGATCTTCATTTGGCGGCTGGGCTGCCGCCGTCTCTCAGAATTCGGGGAGATATTGAGCGGGTTAAGTACAAAGTTCTTGATAATGATGCTCTTCGTTCAATGGTGTATGAGATTGCCCCCGAAGACAAGGTAAAGGTTTTTGAAGAAACCGGCGATGTTGATTTCGGTTATGAGATTCCTGGTTTGGCCAGATACCGGGCTAATTTTTTTATGCAGAAAAATGGCGTCGGGGCGGTATTCAGAGAAATTCCCAGTACAATCATGAACGCTGAGCAATTAGGGCTTCCTTCTGTAATAACCAAGCTGGCATCTCTTCCACGTGGACTGGTTCTGGTTACCGGACCTACCGGCAGCGGCAAATCCACAACCCTTGCGGCGATCATCGATGTTGCCAATCGTACGCGTAAAGACCATATCATTACAATCGAAGATCCCATTGAATTTGTTCATCAAAGCCATGGCTGCATTGTGAATCAAAGAGAGATCGGGGTGCATACCAAATCCTTTTCCGCAGCACTTCGCGGCGCACTTCGCGAGGATCCCGATATTATTCTGGTCGGTGAAATGAGAGATTTGGAAACGATTTCACTGGCGATTGAAGCCGCATC
This sequence comes from Desulfobacterales bacterium, assembly GCA_018399715.1. Taxonomy (GTDB): domain Bacteria; phylum Desulfobacterota; class Desulfobacteria; order Desulfobacterales; family SKZT01; genus M55B149. Next base: position 10,602 of record JAGYNR010000015.1, read on the forward strand.
AACAGGACATTTGGTGTTTGCTACGCTTCATACGACTAGTGCTACGAAAACTGTAGACCGTGTTATAGAAGTTTTTCCGGCAAGCCAGCAGGCGCAGATCCGTTCCACCCTATCCGATGGACTAAGGGCCATAATAGCCCAGGTGCTTTTTAAAAGGATCGATAAAATCGGCAGGGTGCCTGCTCTTGAAATTCTTATTGCAACCCCGGCGGCAAGAAACCTTGTTCGTGAGGCCAAATCTCACCAGTTGCCATCTGTAATGCAAACAGGAAAAAGGTATGGAATGCAAATGTTGGATGATGCCATTATGGATTTGTTTAAAAAGGGGCAAATCGGCGCGGATGATGCCTATACAAAAGCCAATGAAAAATCTAAATTCAGACCACTTTTAAGCAAGCCACCGACAGACTTTACGGAGGCTTAGGGTGGGAAGGTATCATGAGATCAAACGTAGAAAATTAACTGATGCCATTTCCCGCAGGTGATTTCATGATTCAGGCCCCAAAGGATGTACAATGAATAAACAAGAAATTGATCATATCCTGACAAAGATGCTGGATAGTCATCAAGATGTTTCCGACTTGAACATTACCCCAGGTAAACCGCTTCAGGTTGAAAGTTCCGGTGAACTCATTCCGGTTGAAATGAAACCGTTTTTCAAGGAACTGACTCCTTTTCAGACGGAAATATTTGCTTTAAACCTTATCAATCAGGATCGGCGCCTTATTGAAAACCTTCTTGAAGAGGGATCCTGTGATTTTTCCTACAGCCTTCCGGGAAAAGCCAGGTTCAGGGTTAATGTGTTTTCACAGTCTTCCAATTATTCCGTGGTTTTACGAAAATTGGAGTCGAAGATTCCCACCATTAAAGGACTGAATCTTCCGGATGCCATGTACAAAATTTCCCAGGAAAAAAATGGAATCATTTTTATTACCGGTGCCACCGGAAGCGGTAAAACTACCTCTCTGGCAGCTATTCTGGATGAAATTAATGAACATAAATCGGTGCATGTGATAACCCTAGAAGATCCCATTGAGTACCAACATCCGCACAAGAAATCTACTTTTAATCAACGGGAATTAGGGCTAGATTTTGATAGCTTTGCAGGAGGGCTTCGGGCTTCTTTACGGCAGGCCCCCAAGATCATCCTGGTCGGTGAAATGCGTGATCGTGAAACGGTTGAAATCGGTTTGAATGCGGCAGAAACCGGTCATCTGGTATTGACCACACTTCATACCGTTGATGCCGGCTCGACCATCAATCGATTGATTGGTATGTTTACCACCGAAGAGGAAATTCAGATTCGCAACCGGTTGGCTGATTCGCTTCGGTGGATTGTCTGCCAGAGACTTCTTCCAAAAATTGGTGGTGGACGCGTTGCCGCTTTTGAAATACTTCAAACCAATTTGAGAGTAAAAGATTCTATCTTGCATGGAGAGTCAGAAGGCAAAACTTTTTATGAGATGATGCAGGTTGGAAAACCTTTCGGTATGACCACGTTTGATGACTACATTGTGCAGCTTTATGAACTAGGACTTATAACGCAGGAAACCGCACTGGCATACGCTTCCCGAAGGGGAGTCGTCGGAAGGGGTATTGACTCTGTCAAAAGCGCCAGAGGAGAAGCGACTACTGATATCGAAAAACTTGAGATCGATAGGGAATATGAGAAAACGTATTAACTGTAACTGAAACCAATAACAAATGCCGAATAATACTTATGCAAATTATTTGTGACAAATGCCAAAAAAAAATCAGAGTGCCGGACGATAAAATACCAAAAGATAAAACGGTTTATCTGAATTGTCCTTCATGTAAAAGGCGGATTGAAGTAAATCAAAAGACAATTGTCCAGGATAACCAATCCAAGTCACAGCAGTCCCGGGACTTGTGGACATTACAGGAAATCACTTCAGAGAGCTATGATGCTGCCGAAAAGCCTTTTGATTTTATTGAAGAAGAGGGAAAAACAGCGATTGTATGTGTGTTGGAACCGAAAATCCGGCAGATAGTTATTTCAGCTCTTGAGCAAATGGATTATCAGCACAAAGTGGCTGAAAATGCTCGTGATGCCTTAAAACAAATGCGATATCATACCTTTGATCTCGTGGTTGTCAATGAAAAATTTGAGTGCCGGGATATTACCTTCAATAGCGTATTAACATTTTTGCAGCATTTGCCAATGTCTACGCGTAGAAATATTTATGCAGTGCTGTTAAGCCGGCAGTTTAGAACCATGGATAACATGGAAGCTTTTCATCAAAGTGTCAACCTGATCATAAATTTGCAAAATCTTGAACACTTTCAGAAGATTCTGAATCGGGGTATGGTTGATAATGAAGATTTCTACCGCATGTACAAATCAACAGCCAAAAAAATTATGGGTCTCTGATATATAAATTTTCAATGGCATCAGGAAAGCGCTTCTGTTACAACTGATGCATCCGAATATCCCGCCGTAATTGACCGAAAAGGAACTTTTATAAATGTTGTTTGTTATTGACGTGGGTAATACCAATATTGTCATGGGGATCTATGCCGGTACACAACGAATTCAAAGCTGGCGGATTCGGACAGAGCAAAATACTACAGAAGACGAATTCAATGTTTTGGTCAACAATCTTTTCGTTCAGAGCGGGATCAAATTTGATAGGATTCAAAAAACAATAATTTCGTGTGTCGTGCCGCCTATGGTTATTATACTTGATGCGTTTTGTCGCAAATATCTGGGGCACACACCGCATTGGGTGGATGCCCGATCATACAAAAAAATGCCTATTTTATACAGTAATCCGTCAGAAGTTGGTGCAGACCGAATTGTCAATTCAGTGGCGGCTTATCAAAAATATTGTTCTGCTCTGGTCGTTATCGATTTCGGGACAGCTACCACATTTGATGCCATATCCCAAAAAGGGGAGTATTTGGGTGGCGCTATCAGTCCCGGCATCATGATTTCATCGGAGGCACTTTTTAAAAATGCCTCTAAATTACCCCGGGTAGAGATTTTTAGCCCTCCCAAACACGTTATTGGAAAAGACACCTCCGCAAGCATTCAATCAGGCATAATTTATGGCTACGCAGGTCTTGTCGATGGTATTGTGGGGCGAATCAAAAAGGAAATAGGTGCGTCTGTTATTGTCGTTGCTACCGGCGGATTGGCGGGTTTGATGAAAAATGTGTCCGAATCCATTGAAATTGTTGAGCCGTTTCTGACCCTGGAAGGTCTCAGAATCATCAGTGAAAGTCTGAACTGATTGGTGTGCTGGTGATGTATTTTTTTCTGTAGAAAATGCCCAAACTTTACATAAAAGAATATCAAAGAACCCTGGAAGGGGTCAACATTCTCATTGCATGCCGAAAGGAGGTCCTTCGGGAGCACATCGATAGTATTGTTCGGGATATTAAATTCCTGGCACGCCAAGGAATTTACACAACATTGGTTCATAACCTTCCCAATCGTTTATCTAATCATAAATTGTTTAAACTGTTTGAAACGAAACTTCCCGGTACGAATATCTATCGATGTCCTTTAGAATCCGGTGATGATTTTTATGAATATGCCCTCAATATTAAAGAAAAATTCGGGAAACTTATTTTTATTGAAAGAAAATATTTATCTGACGAAAATGGACGTAAAATCAATACGTTGACGACACGAAAGGCGCTGCGGATGATTCGCGAAAAGCAGATTTTTGCATACGGGGATCTGATTACCAATATCAATTTTAAAGGCATTATTGAAAAAATCTGCCAAAAAATCGAGCAGAGTGAAATTAACCGTATTCATATCGTACCTGCTGGAAAGTATTCTTTGAAACATGAGCTTTTCAGTCTGGAGGGTACCGGTACCCTGATTGCCAACGATTTCAGTGAAACGATGGAATCGGTTGCCTCCGCTGAGCAGGTCCGGATTGTATCGGATATCCTGCAACCTTATATTAAGCGAGGATTGATTAAACCACGGGACAGGAATTATGTGGGAAAAAATAGAAAAAAATTCTATATTGCCAAGATTGATGATATCGTAGTAGGATGCCTGGAGAAAATCGACCTGGATCGAACGACGATTGAGTTGGGCGCCCTGGCAGTGGCTACAAGATTTAGAAATCAGCAGATTGGTATTTTTTTGATTCAATCTTTTGTGGCGTTGGCCAGGAAACAGGGATGCCAGCGAATTATTTCATTGACACGAAATCCAAAATTGCAAAAAATTTATCAATCCTTTGGTTTTAAACGAAAAATCCCCCAAGATCTGGAAAAAAGAAAAAAGCGATCACCGGAGGTTCCCATGTATGTTTACTACCTATAAAAATAAATCAATAAAAAACTAAATTATCCAGCGTTGGTGTCTCCATGCACAAATACGGCGGCGACAACGACGGTTGTCCATTTGCCCGTTTCATCTCCCAATGCCCCCTGGGAAGTATGCCAGGTTTCCACGATTTTACCCGACATTCGAAAAACTTCCCGCCTCTCATCGTAATCCTTATTGACATCGAATTCTAAGCCAAGGGTATTGGCCAGCATGGTTGCTGCGAGATCCTCCGCATATTCTCCCCCTTCTTCCTCGGTCTGTCCGAACGCATTGTGTTTCGATAAAAAACCGTATCTGCCTTTTTCCCGGGGAAGTGCTAGCCCGATACTCGCGACGATTCGTCGGACGGGTTCACTGGACTGTAATTTAGCCAATACGCAAGGGGTAACCTCTCCGGAACAAAGAAATTTCAGTCCTTTCTCATATTCAATAATTTGGCAAGTGGGTGGAAATATCGACGATACTTCGATGATATTCAAGTGGGCTATTCCGGCATCCCGAAGGGCAATTTCAAACGAGGCCAGCTTTTCTTTGTGAATGCCGATTCCTTTTGTAAAGAAAAGATATTCGGGTACATACATGGTTTTTTGTGATTCCTTTTATCCTATTACATTTTCTCCAAAACGCCGATATTTAGAAGGGCGAGTCCCTTTTTGAGAACCTGGGCCGCTGCCTTTATCAAAGATAGTCGAGCTCCTGCCAATTGTTTTGTTTGTGCATGGATTACCTGGTGTTTGTTATAAAACTGGTTGAACGATTTTGCCGTGTTGAAAATATGAACTGCGAGACGCGCAGGGTTTAAATCATTTACTGACAACCCGACCTCGTCGGGAAACTGGATCAGTTTTTGGATCAACTGTAATTCCTCTTCATTACCAAGCAGCGTAAAATCGGCATCTTCGATGGATATTCCGATTTCTTCAGCATTTCTCAATATACCGGAAATTCTGGCATAAGCGTACTGACAGTAAGGACCGGTAAAGCCGTCAAAAGAAATAGATTCCTGTGGATCAAAATGGATATCCTGAATTGATCGCACCCGAAGCAAATAAAACTTGATTGCCCCCATTGCAATTACCGATTGTCTGGTACGTATTTCTTCCTCGGAGAGGGGCTTCTCGATATTTCGTTTGCAGATTTCCTCTTTTGCCAGCCGCTCTACCTCCTCAATGAGATCATCGGCATCCACTACTTTGCCTTCCCGTGATTTCATTTTGCCTTCGGGGAGATAAACCATTCCGTAAGAGAGATGATAACAGCCGCCAGCCCATGAAAATCCCAATGCTTTCAAAATTTCAAACAGGCACTGGAAGTGATAGACCTGTTCACTTCCAACGACATAAATTGATCGGTCAAGATTAAAATCATTAACCTTGAGAAGTGCGGTGCCGATATCCTGAGTCATGTAAAGGCTGGTATCATCATGACGGAGAACTGTAATTTTTTTAGGCTGCCCATCTTTTTCACATCCGAATTTTTCCGGCGGCAGGTAAAATACCACATTTCCATGGCTGTTTTCATCGATGATTTCCTTGTGAAAAATGCCTTTTTCCAGCCCTTTATCAATGATATCTTTGCCAAGCTGGTAGGTATCCGATTCATAATAGAATTTATCAAATTGTAAACCGAATTTCTGATAGGTTTCCGCAAAGCCCTGATAAACCCAACTGTTCATCATTTCCCAGAGTCTTATGATATCAGGATCACCATCTTCCCACTGTTTAAGCATCTGCCGGGCTTTGTTTTCCAGGGAAGGATCTTTTTCAGCCTCCCTGGCATAACGAACATACCATTTTCCAACAAATTTATCTCCTTTCATGCCCGAAGATTCGGGTGTTTCGCCATTTCCCCACTGCTGCCAGGCCAGCATGCTTTTACAGATATGAATGCCGCGATTGTTAATCAGGTTGGTTTTGATAACCTTATGAACGCAGGCTTTCAGCAGATTTGATACCGCCATTCCCAATGACCCGTTTCGCAAATGGCCAAGGTGAAGGGGTTTGTTGGTGTTCGGGGAAAGATACTCCACCATAATGCGTTGGGGAGTGTCGGTGACCGGGGAGCAAAAAGACTCTTTTTCCATTATTTCTTTGCAAAGGGCACCAAAGAGAACATCCCGGTTCATCATGATATTGATATAAGGTCCTGCGGCCTGAATTTTTTGAATCAGGTCGTCGGTTTCAAGAGCTTTTGCCACTTTGTCGGCAATATCTGTAGGAGATTTGCGGAACTGCTTGGCCAACGGGAAACATTCAAAAGCAAAATCCCCCAGAGCTACGCTGGGTGGAAATACAAGACTTGCTGTTTCCGGAAGATTCCCATATACTTTTTCAATTGTTTTACTAATCCGATCTAAAACAGCCGCTTTCAGTTCCCTGCTGTCCATTGTCTCTCCTTACTGGCACAAAATAAAGATTAAGTCTTTATTATCAGCAATTCTAATTTTGACTCAAACATCCAGATCCGATGTTGGACGTTAATAATCGCTATCGGGATCGCTATCGAATGTGTTGCCTTTGAGGTGTATTCGATTTCGATTTCGATTCCGATCCCGCTAGCGAATCCATCATTTCATGTGATTGTCATAATTAGAATTGCTGCTTTATTATATCAAAAAAAGAAATTCAATACATCCCAACTCAGAAATCTGAACCAGATTTTCAGGATAATGATAAACTGTAAGAACATCAGATGTCCCAGATTCTCTGTGATAAATTTTTTATGAGAGAGGATGAATTAAACTGTTTATAGAATCAAATATATTTTTTTGATTTTCATATTATTACCTCTATTCCAGAGAATATTCTAAAAATGCAACACTAAACGGAAAGTCATCGGGTTGTTTGGTTTCCTTTTCAACAAATCCACGTTTTTCGTACCATTTTTTCAATTGAATATCATCGGACATAATGCCGACACTGAGACATTTGGCACCGTATATTTTGGCTTCACCCAGAGCTTTTTCAACCAATTCCGTACCAAATCCATGGCATCGCCTTCCTGAAAGCACGCCTATATGAACGATAGAACATATATTGGCGTCATCGAATGCTATACCGAGACAGCCAACTGAAATCCCCCGGTCGACTTTGATAAAAAAGTGGGTTCCCTTTTGAAAATCATCCTTCACCGCATCTTCAGTGATATATGATTGGTGACTGGAGCAATTTTCAGGCGTCAAGCCAAATCGCCTGGCAACATCAGTAAATGAATTTTTAATCAAGAAAGCCACGAGTGCGGCATCTTCCACGAAAACTTTTCGAATTTGTGAATTGGGAATACGTGTATCTCTTTGAGAATTGGGATCGGGAATATACATTGATTTTTAACCTCCTGAAAAATAAATTAAAAAAGAGATCATCCAAATTGATGAATCTCCTTAAAATATAGAATTTAATACAATCTGATCAAAATTCAAGCAGATCCAAAATGAGTTTTTACCTGATGGGATGGGTTTAACAGCAATTATTTATAATTTCAGAAGGTTTAAAGCTTACACCAACCTATAAAATGTACAAATTTTTCTGAAGAATTTGTGGTGGTTAAAAGATATCTTCGATTAAATCGTTCAAAGTTTCCTGAAGACGGCTGTCATCGGTAAGGGGTTGAGTAATAGCACTCTGACAGGCAATCGTGGGAGGAACCTTTCGACGGATCAGTTGAGCGGCATAAATTAAAAGACGAGTGCTGGCACCTTCAGTCAGACCATGCTCCCGGATATTTCTGATTTTTCGCCCCAGTTCAACGAGGTGTAAAGCGGTTTCCATATCTATCTGCCCTTCATGGGAAACAATTTCAGCTTCCTTTTCCGCAGGCGGATAATCGAACTGGAGAGATACAAACCGTTGACGGGTACTTTGTTTAAGGTCTTTGAGTACTGACTGGTATCCCGGGTTAAATGAAATGACCAGGATAAAATCCGGATGGGCCTGAATCGTTTCGCCTTTTTTCTCGATGATCAATGTTCTGCGATCGTCGCTTAGTGGATGGATAACTACTGTCGTGTCTTTTCTGGCTTCTACGATTTCATCAAGATAACAAATAGCCCCGATTCGGACTGCCCGGCTGAGAGGACCGTCGTTCCAGACAGTTTCATCACTTTTTAACAAAAAGCGTCCGATCAGATCTGATGCAAACAAATCTTCGTGGCAGGAAATGGTGATCAGGGGGCGGGCCAGTCGATAGGCCATGTACTCTATGAATCTGGTTTTTCCACAACCGGTAGGACCTTTGAGCATTACGGGAAGTTTTCCATCATAGGCTGCCTCGAAAAGGGATATTTCATTTCCCGTTTCCAGATAATAAGGCTTTTTTTCGATAACAGGGATATCATTTATGCTTATATTTGTTTCTATCATGAACTTTCTCCTGAAACCATATATGTTGACGGGTTTTTTCACCGGTGGAATCAAATGATCAATTTCAATCATTTTATTTCCCGGCCCGCTCTTTCAAGTTGATAATAAGCTTTAAACAATCTATATTAGTGTCTGAAAGAAAACTGTCTTTTTCGCCAATATCTGCGTCAGACTCAAATTTTAATCCTCGAAATACTCAACGTATGTCTGTGGTTAAAATTTTCGTCTTCCTTGCTCTTAACGAAAAATCCTGGTTTTCATTCGGGCACTATATTAAAAAATTTGAATTATAAAAACTGTAATTTCAATAATACTCATTTAAGGAATATTATATTTAATGGATACAATAAACAACCATAATATTGAGCGTATGGCTCACGGTGATAAAGAAATTGTAATCTTGGGGACGGCGCATGTTTCAAGAGAAAGTGCCCGTCAGGTAGATTTGCTGATCGAAAACGAAATGCCGGATACGGTATGTGTAGAGCTTTGTCCCTCCAGGTATCAGTCTATCCGCCAGAAAGAGAGCTGGCTGGATACTGATATTGTAAAGGTTGTCAGGGAAAAAAAGGCTTTTTTATTGTTGGCCAGTCTGCTGCTCACATCCTTTCAGAAAAAAATTGCCAAAAAACTGAATATTACAGCGGGTCAGGAAATGATTCAGGCTATCGATTCGGCGGATAAAATCGGTGCTCATATTGAACTTGTGGATCGTGATATCCGGGTAACATTGTCCCGAATCTGGCGGGCTATGGGGTTATGGGATAAGGTTAAGCTGATGTTTCAGTTGTTGCTGTCTCTTGGCGACGTTGATGACATCAGCGAAGAAGATATCGAACGAATGAAACAGGAGGATATTTTAGAGTCTCTTTTGGCAGAGGTCGGGAAAAGTCTTCCGGTGCTAAAATCAATTCTCATTGAGGAAAGAGACCGATATATTTCACAAAAAATTCGAAATGCACCCGGGCAAAAAATACTGGCGATAGTAGGCGCCGGTCATGTACCGGGTATTAGGAAACACTGGAACACTGATATTTCTCTTGAGCAACTCGAAACGATTCCTCCCGGGCGTAAATATATGGGGACACTCAAATGGCTCCTTCCAGGTTTGATTGTTGCTCTTTTTGTCTATGGATTTTTTCAGGGAGGAAGTAAAGCCGGATCTGATATGCTGGTTTGGTGGATCGCTGCTAACGGCATTTTAGCCGGCTTGGGTGCCTTGTTTGCTCTGGCACATCCCTATACGATTTTATCTTCTGTTCTATCGGCTCCTTTGACCTCTCTTAATCCTATGATAGCTGCGGGATGGGTTTCAGGTCTTGTGGAAGCGTTCTCTCGAAAACCGAAAGTAAAAGATTTGGAAAGTCTCCACGAAGATATCCTGTCCATAAAGGGGTTCTGGAAAAATAATGTTACCCGGATTTTATTGGTAGTGGTTTTTACGAACATGGGCAGCATGCTGGGTACAATGGTAGCTATCCCCCTGATGCTGAAAGTGTTATAATTTAAGGATGTTCGAGTGGCTCCTGATAATTTAAAAGCTTCATTAGTTCATCGATAAATCCGGACTGGCTTTTCAGAATTTTTTTTCTGGCTTCACGAATAGAAAACCAGCCAGCCCGGTCGATTTCCGGAAATGTCTGTTGTTTGCCGGACTCGGGAGGCCATTCCATGCTAAATGAATTGCTTTGGATTGAACCGGCATTACAATTTCCCTTGACTGCCCAGGCGGTGACGATTTTGCCTCCGGATTGTTTTACCGGCGTCAGTGGTATAAAATCCCCTTCTGCCCTACAGCCCGTTTCTTCATTAAATTCTCTTTTGGCGGCTTCGAACCCGTCTTCCTTATTCTTATCGTACAAGCCCTTAGGGATGGACCATACTCCGGAATCTTTGTTTTTCCAAAAAGGCCCTCCCGGATGAACCAGAAATACTTCCAATAGATTGTCAGCAAACCGGAACATCAGAATTCCGGCACTATGCTGAGCCATTTGTTTACCTTTTATATCATGATGGTTACTGCCAAACGGATTTCAGAATATTCATATTAAAAAAATAAAAGCAATTTTTCCGAAAACTTAAGTATAATTGCAATAAGAAAATACAAAAATGGAAAAAATTTTTACCAAGGGAATTGTTATACCGGAGACATCGCCTTATGTTCATAAACGTGAACATCTCGCTGCGGATAAGGTATCGAGATACCTTCGGCATCAAAACGTTTTTTAACCTTTTCGGTTGTGTCAAAAAGAAAACTCCAATAATCATCGGATTTTGTCCATGGCCGCACATAGAAATTGACACTGCTGTCCCCCAGTTCAGCTAAAGCGATAAGCGGCTCAGGATCCTTAAGCACCCGATCGTCCTCGGCGATAATTGCCTGAAGAATTTTTTTGGCTTTGTCGATATCATCTTCGTAGCTAATTCCAAAAACCATGTCGACCCGTCGGGTTCCTTTGGTGGAATAATTGACAATATTGCCAGATGTTATGCTGGCGTTTGGTATAATAACCGTCTTGTTATCCGGCGTTTTCAGTTGGGTGGTAAAAATTTCAATTTCCTCCACGGTACCGGCAGTGCCAGCGCCCTCTATGTAGTCTCCTGTCTTGAAGGGACGAAAAATGATAATCAGAAATCCTGCAGCAAAGTTTGCCAGGGATCCCTGCAAGGCCAGACCAATCGCCAAACCGGCAGCACCAATGACAGCAATAAATGAGGTTGTCTGGATTCCCAGTTGGGAGAGAGCTGCCAGGACAATAAAGACAAGCAACACATAATATATAAGGCTGGCTACAAAGGATCTCAGAGCTGGATCTAATTGACGTTTTGCCAATATTTTATTGATCAGTTTTCTGAAAAAATTTGCTATCCATTTACCAATAATCAGAATGGTGATAGCTGCGATTATTTTGATTCCATAAACAGCCAGCAGTCCATAGATTTTTTCTAGTATTCCCGCCCAGTCCATATGCCTCCCCGTATAATTATATTTTTTTTGATGTTATATGATCAATTTTTAGTGCCAGACAGATTTCAGTATGTTCATGACAGTTTCGCCCCCTGCAGATTCGCTAAAAGAGAGAATTTTCGGAACAAACTGAGAAACCATATCCGTGTCAAGTCCCAACTGTTTGAATTGATCATAGACATCGGCATACTTTTTGGCACCTTCTATCGTCTTGGTAAGTGAGCCGAGTCCTTGGGTAACCCCGGTAACTTTATCGGTAGTTTCGGCGGTGGCTGTCGATACAGCCGGAGCGGCCTCAATCAATTCACCGATTCCGGGAATTGCGTTAGCTAACTGAGCGTAATCGTCTCCCGAAAGTTTATCCTTGGCCATATTAAACAGAGCGCCTGCTCCACCAGCAGCCTGATCTTTCGTTATTCCAAGTTGACTGGAAAGTGTATCTGCTAGATCCATGGCTCCGGCTGTGGTTGTAGCGCTTGAGGATATTGCTTCTTCAGTGGCAATATTTTCAATTGCTTTCACGGTTTCCGAGGTTTCTGCGAAGACAACACCGCTAAAAAGAACGATTCCCCAAAAAATAGCCATTGACAAGGCTGTGGTCATTTTGCTGATTTTGAATGTCATCTTTTTTTCTCCTTCAAAAACCCCCCGATGGCCCCATTCGGGATCTATCGGGGGATGTCATATGATTTTTATAAAATGATTATCTGTTCATAATTCCCAAGCTTTTTAGTGTCTCATAGGTCAATTGGCCGACAGCAAGCCCTTTTTTCTTTTGGTAATTTTTTATGGCCTGATTGGTTTGTGGTCCAAGGATACCATCAATTGGTCCGGGGTCATGCCCGGCCTGAAGCAAAGCTTTTTGAACTGATGTTATGGTGTTATGACTCATATTGGTTTCGCATAAAACCCTTCGCCATTCCATCCGGCTGTCTGCAACTTTTTCTGTCCTGGTGACAGTTTGGTATTCAGCGGAGATCGGAGTGCGAACCTCCTTTGGCGGAGAAACCAACTTTTTAACTTTAACGGTTTTGTACTCGGCCGGGATTTCGATGGTCCTGGTTGTCGGCGGTTTAACCATGACTTTTTTTCTGATGGTTTCGTATTGGGCTGGAATTACAATCTCTTTGGTTGTCGGCGGTTTAACCATGACTTTTTTTCTAACGGTCTTGTATTTGGCCGGTACTTCCACCAAGCACATGATTTCTCCGGTGGTGTCAACTTTTTCGATCAAACCCCGTCCTTTTTTCCACTCTGTGTGCGCCGCTTCCACAAGAACCTTTTCTTCAACCCATTCATATTCTGCGGGAATTTCCTCCATGTGAGTTGAAGCCTCCTTAACGAGAACTCTTTCCTCAACCCAGTCGTATTCCGCAGGAATGACTTCAAGCCGTTCCGAGGCTGGCTTCACAAGAACCCTTTCCTGAACCCATTCATATTGGGCAGGAATAACCTTCACTTTTTCTGAGGCACTTCGTTTTAAAACCTTCTCGGTTACTGTTCGGTAGGTGGGCGGTACAAAGACCCTGGCGTAACATTCACCAGGTTTTGCATTGGGTGGCAGGAGCGGGGCTTCAACAGAAGGCTTGGTTGCAGATGCTTCTCTGGCTCGCATTTCGGCTTCTGATGCAATCCTGGATTGTTTTTCAAGTTCTTTCTGGTATTGCTCAAGAGTCTGCTCCTTGGCTTGTTTTTCTGACTCAAGCTCTGCAATCTCCCTGTCTTTTTCCCTTACCTGATCTTGCAATTGGGCAACGTCCGTGCTCAGGTCATGAGCACAACCAAAAAATAAGAAAATAATGATGAAAAGAAAAACCGGAATAAATCGTTTGGTTACCTTCATCTTGTCATCCTTTCTGTTTTTTAAGGTTTTGGAGGGAATTTCTGATAAATATTGGGGCCACTGAATTTCATCATATTATATCTTGATAATACTAAAAAAATAGTAATAAAATTGAAATTGTAAAGAACAAAAAAATCGATCATGTCCTTAAAAAATAAGTTAAATGGTTATAATTAAAAAATTGAGACGATATTCAAGAGCATTTAATTTATACAAGCTAAGCACCTTGTAAATTCTTCCTGGGTGTCTATTTTATTTTGTTATTGTTTGGAGGGAGGAATCTGAAATTTTTTAAACCTGATAGCCTTATACCGAAACTGTTCAACGAAGAATCTGATGAGTTTAATCTAACAAAGGAGACAAAATTTGACGCTTGATATTATTTTGTTTATTGTAGGATTAATAATTCTTTATTATGGCGCGGAATGGTTAGTGAAAGGTTCTTCCGGCCTTGCAAGAAGTTTGGGATTGTCTCCATTGGTTATTGGTCTGACCATTGTGGCGTTTGGGACTTCTTCTCCCGAGATCGTCGTCAGTGTTGTCTCTTCCATTAAAGGCAAAAGTATGATTGCGGTTGGCAACGTAATCGGGAGTAATATATGCAATATCGCATTGGTTCTGGGGCTAGCTGCCCTTTTTTATCCTGTTTCAATCCGATCCTCGGTAATCCAAAGAGACATTCCGATCATGCTGGCTGTCTCCGCCTATCTTTTCCTGATATCCATCGATTCTGTTCTGGGGCGGATTGAAGGCGTTACTTTGATGATCGGTATCATATTATATTCATTGTTTAATTATTTTTATGCCACGATGAAACTACCACAACTCGCAGGAGATTCAGATATTCATGTCGATAAAACATTGGATACCGATAAAAAAAAAGAATCAAAGGCAGTTCAGATTCTTTTGATAATTGTCGGTATTGGCGGTGTCATCGGGGGAGCCGAACTGCTGATTGGTGCCGCCGTGAAAATAATGACGGTTCTTGGGGTATCGGAAAAATTTATTGGATTAACAATGGTTGCTTTCGGCACCTCATTGCCGGAACTGGCGACATCAGTAGTAGCTGCTTTTAAAAAGGAGATGGATATTAGTTTCGGTAACCTTATCGGCAGTAATGTATTTAATATCCTTTGTGTTTTGGGAGCCGCTTCTCTGGTCAGACCGATTCATATTCCAGGCGGTTTTTTTGGTAGCGGACTGGTCATTGATTACCTGGTAATGATTTTTATCAGTGTTTTGCCGTGGCTGATGATGAGAAAATCCTTTAAGATATCCAGATTTCATGGCATGACGTTACTGGGTTGCTATGGCGTTTATCTGATTTACCTGATTTTTAAGTCTTAGGTTCTGGTGACATTTCATCAGGTGCCCTATTATCAACAGTACGAAAAATCTATATTTAAGGACCGGACATGAAAGTGAATGAAATCAATGATAATTTCCGACGTGCTATGAAGCGTGAACGGATTGATGTTGACCTTACGGTTGCCATTTTAAATAATTTCAACAAAGGTATCTATGATTCCGTTGAAAAGGTAAAAGTGACCGAAATACCGGTCGTCGATGAAACGTCTGTGTTAGACATGACATCTTCCCGAAAGCGGTGCTTTTCGGCCCGGAAAGCTCAAGACCGGATTGCCGAAATTGCTCCGGAGTTAGATCTGAGGTCTTTTGGGCGTTGGAACAGCGCTGATGTTATATTAACAGAAAATGAACTTGAGACGATCGGGGTGCTTTTATTCCCTTATCTTTCATATGGAGTACTTAACGGTGGGTCGGCCACTAGTTATGCGGATGAGAAAAAAAACGCTGGCGGATATCCCAAGGCATTTCCAATTTTGCAAAACGAATTTTACCGGATGGCAGAATCTTGCCGGGGAAAACCAAAAGGGCTTACTCCTGCTTTTCTTCATCCGGATGGGACTTTTGGTCCCTCTTTTATGGAACTGAAAATGCGGTCCCTTTTGCTGGATGTCAGGCGATACCGGGAAACAGCGAAGCGGGTTGGTATTACACCGCCGGAACATCTATTGCCGGTGGCCCCTTTTTTCCAAATGACCAGTGTCTTTAATGATCAAGAAATTGCAGCAGCCTATCAGGAATATCAAAACAGTCCCTACCTGGTTGACCTTATTGCGGAGACAAAAATAGACATAACAAAGGCCATCGGTGCTCCTCAACCCATGATTGGGGCATATACCCATTCAGAGGAGGGAAGGCCCAAGCGGATTTTTGATCGTGCCTGGGGAAAGAAAAATTCCCCACTGGGACTTCCCGGCGGTCATGGCCAAAATTTTTCAATTTTAAAAGACACTTATCAGTGTCTGTATAATTTAGGCAAACGGTTCTTTTATCTGGGTAATGTGGACAATCTCGGATTTACCGTATCCCCTGTCAGTCTGGCATTGATTGCCCTGACAGGAAAACAGGCGGGCTTTGATTTTTCTTTCAGAACCCCTGTGGATATCAAAGGAGGCATACTGGTCCAGGATCAGCACGATAAGCTTAATTGTGCGGATATCGGTCCGGCAATCAGTAAAAAAGAAATTTTTGATGCTGAAAAAAATGGCAAAAATATTTTGTTTAATTGTGCGACAGGTTTGTTTTCTTTGGATTACCTGTTGCCGAATATCGATGAGATCATCCACCAGTTGCCGATGCGGTTTACCGATCAGGACAAAGATGCCGGTCGGTATTCCCAGGCTGAACAAATTACCTGGGAAATTATCGGAATACTGGAGGACTTTTTAATTTTCGGTGTTGATAAATATAATCGGTTCATTGCTGCCAAGATGCTGATGGAAACCCTTTTTTCCAGTGGCATTCGATTTCAGGATGTTCTGAAGGCAGAGCCTGTGGCCGAGAAACTTCATAACGGGTTGAAACGGCTTTTGGTCCGGAAATATCAGCTCACCCTGAAAAATAACCGCTGGGTTCCTGAGGAAAAATAATAATATGTTATAAACAGATTGAAAGGTTTATGTATTCGTTGGGTCATAACCTGTTTGATGATTTCAAATCTTTAAAAGGAGTACCGTATAAATGAATCCCGAAATTCAAGCGTCTGATTTTCAGGTAGAAAAACTGGGTGAACCGCACATTCCGTCCCCGATGCAAGATGAATGTTTCATCGATGATGATGACCGGGTTTTATATACTACCAGTTCCCGGGATCTGCAATATTTTTTCGAACAGGGAAAGACACCTTTTTCTTTTGAAAAAGCGGGTCCCCGCAGTAAAATATATTTTGATCCCTCCAAACTTCGGTGTGGAATTGTTTCTTGTGGCGGCCTATGCCCCGGAATCAATGATGTTGTTCGGGCGATCGTGTTAAGTCTTCACCACAGTTACGGCGTTCATACTGTTTGGGGATTTCGCTATGGATTTGAAGGATTGGCACCGGCTTATAAGCACGAACCGCTGGAGTTAACCCCAAAAGTTATCAGCGATATTCATCAGAAAGGCGGATCCATCCTGAGCACATCCCGCGGGCCGCAAAAAGTGGAAGAAATGGTAGACACACTGGAAATGATGAATATCGGAGTCCTTTTCACGATTGGAGGGGATGGCACTTTGCGGGCTGCCGAAGCTATTGTGGATGAAATCAACCGACGCGGTCTCAAGGTAGCTGTGGTTGGAATTCCTAAAACCATCGATAATGATATTGCCTATACGGACTTGTCTTTTGGATTTATGTCGGCTGTTTCAGAAGCCTCACGAGTCATCTATGCGGCACATTCGGAAGCTACAGGCGCCCGAAATGGTATCGGACTGATCAAATTAATGGGGCGGCACTCCGGCTTTATTGCTGCAAATGCGGTTTTGGCCAACAATGATGTTAACTTTTGTTTAATTCCTGAAGTTCCCTTTTCTCTTCCCGTATTTCTGGATGTTCTGCGGGAACGCATAAAGCAACGGGGACATGCCGTAATTCTTGTGGCTGAAGGCGCTGGCCAGGATTTAATGGAAAATACCGGGGGTACCGATGCATCGGGTAATGTTCGCCTGGGAGATATCGGCACTTTTCTGAGAGATCGGATCATTGAATATTTCAAAAAAAAACATATCGATCTCGTGCTCAAATATATTGATCCGAGCTACACGATTCGAAGTATTCCGTCAAGCACCTACGATTCTGCTATTTGTCTGCTTTTGGGTCATAATGCCGTTCATGCGGCCATGTCGGGTCGAACCTGTATGGTGGTCGGTTATTGGAAAAATTATTACACACATATCCCCATACCGCTTGCCGTATCCCACAGAAAACAGATTTCCCCTGACTCCCGGCTGTGGCATGATGTACTGGTTTGCATGGGTCAACCAGAGAATCTTCTGAAAAAGTAAAGAAGGTTTATAATGAGCTGGGATCAAGCGAAAAGACGGTATATCAAAAGCATGGGATGTCGTACCGGTATGAGTGTAGAAGATATTAGAGCTGGTTTTTACGACAACCTTTTTTATGAACGGGGAAGATATCCTCAGGGGGCTACCGACAATGACCATTATGTGGCGCTGGCCAGGACGGTTCGGGACCGATTGCTTCACCGATGGCTTCATACGGTTGATACGGCTATTGAAGCTGAGGTTAGAACTGTTTGTTATTTGTCTGCAGAATTTCTGCTGGGACCTCAGTTGGGTAACAACCTGGTAAACCTGGGAATATATCATCAGGCGGCTCTTGCCATGTCGGAAATCGGACTGGATCTTGAGCATTTGTTAAATATGGAAGAGGAGCCCGGTTTGGGTTCAGGGGGGCTGGGTCGTCTTGCTGCCTGTTTTCTTGACTCTCTGGCAACCCTTGGAATTCCGGCAATCGGATATGGCATTCGTTACGAGTTCGGCATTTTCGATCAGGAAATCATTGAAGGCCGGCAGGTTGAAATTACTGACAAATGGCTGGGCAAAGGAAATCCATGGGAAATTCAAAGGCCGCAATCAGCATATGAAGTTAAATTCGGCGGACGGGTTCATAAAGCTTATGATAAAAACGGTCGTCTGGAAGTGCTTTGGTATCCGGACCGGGTGGTGGTGGGAGTTGCCTATGATACACCTATTTCAGGTTATCGGGTCAACAACACAAACTTGTTGCGGCTCTGGAAAGCCGAAGCTCAGGAGTCCTTTGATTTTCAAGCATTTAACAGCGGTGATTACTATGGTGCCGTTGAAAATAAAATCATTTCGGAAAATATCACCAAGGTCTTATATCCCAATGATGAGCAGGTAAAAGGCAAGCAGCTCCGGCTCGAGCAGCAATATTTCATGGTCAGTTGCTCCTTACAGGATATGATCCATATACATTTGTTGTTCAATGATCATTTGGACAATTTCCACGAGAATTTTACCATACAGCTCAATGATACTCATCCGTCTCTTGCCATTCCCGAATTAATGCGTCTTTTGGTGGATGTGCACGAATATGGCTGGGAGCAGGCATGGGCGATCACCTGGAAGACCTTTTCCTATACAAATCATACCTTGCTTCCGGAGGCACTGGAAAAATGGCCTCTTGATATGTTCGGACGGCTTTTTCCCAGACACCTGGAAATAATTTATGAAATCAATCGACGCTTTTTGGACGAGGTCCGGAAAAAGTTTCCGGGGCTGGAGCAAAGTGTATCTTTGATTGAAGAAAGTGGTCGTCGATATGTACGAATGGCAAATCTGGCATGTGTTGGCAGCCATACGGTCAATGGCGTTTCCAAACTCCATACCCGCTTGCTGAAGGAAGGCATTTTCCATGAGTTTAATCAAATATGGCCTAAAAAAATTCGCAATGTCACCAACGGTATCACTCCTCGGCGGTTTTTAGTTTTGTGCAATCCCGGACTTGCTGATTTAATAAGCCGGTATATCGGGCCAAGTTGGGTAACGCACCTGGAAGAACTTCGCAAAGTTGAACCTCTGGCTGAAATTTCTGAGTTCCAGAATTTATGGCAAAAAGTCAAACTGCAAAATAAAATAAAACTGGCTTCCGAAATCGAAAGGATTACGGGGGATTGGGTCAATCCGGAATCGATGTTCGATATTCACGTGAAACGGTTTCATGAGTATAAACGTCAGCAATTAAAAGTACTTCACATTATATATCTTTATAATTATCTGCGGCGCAATCCGGAGGCTTATGAAGTTCCCCGAACCTTTATATTTGCCGGAAAATCCGCACCCGGGTATTTTATGGCCAAGCTGACAATCCGGCTGATCAATTTAGTTGCCGATAAAATCAATAATGATCCTGCGATTGGCGGACGTTTGCGGGTGGTATTCTATCCGGATTTTAACGTTAAGAATGCGCAATTGATTTATCCGGCCGGAGAACTTTCCGAACAGATATCGACAGCGGGCTATGAAGCCTCCGGAACCGGAAATATGAAATTTGCCCTTAACGGTGCCCTCACCATTGGTACCCTTGATGGAGCGAATGTGGAAATTCAGGAAGAGGTGGGACCTGAAAACTTTTTTCTTTTCGGATTAACCGCCGACGAAGTCCAAACCACCATAAAAAAAGGATACCAACCAATCAGTGAGTATCGGTCGGATAACAATTTGAGGGAAGCCATCGATCAGATTCGGTTAGGTTTTTTTTCGCGTGGAAACGCAGAGTTGTTCCGCCCGCTGGTGGATTCGTTGCTTTATGAAGACAGATATCTGGTGTTAAAGGATTTTTCCTCGTATATAAACTGTCAGAAAAAGGTCAGCCGGATATATTTGGAAAAAGATCAGTGGACCCGGATGTCCATTCTGAACACTGCCCGGATGGGTAAATTTTCATCGGATCGCTCAATCCGCCAATATTGTGAAGAAATCTGGAAAGTTCGTCCCATAGAAGTGAAAATACGGGAATGAAAATTGTTATCCGTACATATTACAAATGGGATAAAATACATATAAATCCCCATTTATCGGTACCCAATAATTTGGTAGAATGTAGTAATATAATTTTTTATTTTGTTTAGTTATAAAAAACAAACACTTGCCGCCGGCGGCGTCAGGCTGAAACCATTTTTTGGATAAAGCAGATGGTAACCAAAAAAAAACCAAGAATTCTGATTGTCACCTCTGAAGTCACTTATCTGCCTGAACTCATGACAACCATTTCCAGCACCTTAACCGCTAAGGCAGGCGGGCTTGCCGATGTTTCAGCCGCATTGATCAATGCCCTTTTCAATCAGGGGGCTGATGTTCATGTGGCGCTTCCGGATTACAGGTCTATTTTCAACGGGCGTCTGGCTCCTTATTTAAAAAAGGAACAAAACAGAATCCGACGGGTGACTTCCGATGACAGGGTACATCTGGCTGAAGATTGTGCTTTTTTTTATCTCAACAGTGTCTATTCTGATTATGGGGGAGAAAATACCAAGCTATCTCTGGCGTTTCAGCGGGAAGTGATGAACAATTTCATTCCCCGGGTTGATCCGGACTTAATTCATTGCAATGACTGGATGACCGGACTTATTCCGGCATTGGCCAAAAGTCTGGAAATTCCCTGTCTGTTCACAGTCCATAACATTCATACGTATAAAACGACGCTCGATATCATCGAGGATCGCGGTATTGATGCGGCATCTTTCTGGAATTATTTGTATTATGATTATCCGCCTGCCAGTTATAAGGATGCCAAGCAAAATTTTCCGGTAAATCTGCTGGTATCTGGTGTTTTTGCTGCTGATTATGTCAATGTGGTTAGTCCCACATTTTTGCAGGAGATCGTGGATGGACGGCATCGCTTTATTGATGATCATCTTCGGAGAGAGTTAACCCATAAAAGAGATACCGGATGTGCAGCCGGTATCCTTAATGCGCCTGATCCGACCTGGGATCCCGAGAAAGATGATACGCTGGTCTGTACCTATAACAGCAAAACCTTTTCAGAGGCTAAAAAGAAAAACAAACTCGCGATGCAAAAGGCTCTGGGGTTGATTGAAGACGCTGAGGCGCCCTTGTTTTTCTGGCCTTCCCGGCTGGACCCGCATCAGAAAGGCTGTAAGCTTTTATCTGATATTTTGTATCAGGTAATCTCCAAGTACTGGGAAAAAAAACTGGAGGTGGTTTTTGTGGCAAACGGTGAATATCAAAGTATTTTTAAAGAAATAGTCCGTTTTCATGATCTGGGTCGACAGATTGCGGTTTGTAATTTCTCCGAAAATCTCGAGCGCCTGGGATATGCTGCCTCTGATTTCATGCTGATGCCGTCTGTTTTCGAGCCCTGCGGACTTCCTCAAATGACAGCGGCCATCTATGGTTCGCTTCCGGTGGTTCATGATACCGGCGGCATCCATGACACCATTTCTCACCTGGACACGGAGAATAACACAGGAAATGGATTTGTATTCAAATTTTGTGATTCCGTTGGCCTGTTCTGGGCCATTGATCAGGCAATGGCTTTTTATGCGCTTAAACCCGAACAAAAAAATCCTCAAATCCGTCGGATTATGAAGGAAAGCAAAGAACGGTTTAACCATGAAAACTGTGCACGGGAATATATAAACGTTTATGAAAAAATGCTTCATCGATCTGTTATTTAGTGCCCGAACGAAAACCAGGATTTTTCGTTCAGGCACTATTTAGATCAGAAAGGAAAAAAATGGCAAAAGTTGCAATAAACGGGATGGGTCGAATCGGCAGAGCAACCTTTAAAATAATTCTGGAAAACCCTCAACTTGAATTAATAGCGGTCAATGACTTGATTTCACCGGACAACCTGGCATAT
>JAGYNR010000150.1 GCA_018399715.1 Desulfobacterales bacterium
CAAAGCCATACATATCTGCAATCCCGTAGTCACGGCAAATATCTGTTATTTTTTGTTTCAAATCCACTTAATTTATACCCTCTGATGTTGTATAACCTAAACTGAGCGTTAAAAATTTTGGAAGCGTTATTTTATAATATGATTTAATTGATTTATGTCTATTTTATTTCCTAAATTTTTAACGCTCAGTTTAGAATAACATTTGACACGAGAAGATTTATAATAAATTTTGCCATAAAACTGATTTAGGATTCAAGATTTAATTTGTTAGTCGTTGATTCGCCAATACATTTGTCCGTTGCACCTGATAAATAATGATAAAATAGTCTGAAGACTTTTAAGGTGAAAAGAGCCGATGAAAATATCCCAATGGACAATTCACATGCTCAGCCAAAAACATCCGGCTTCTTTGTTTTTTTACAGCTACCTGGTTGCCATTATGATCGGGACGGGTCTTCTGATGCTTCCATGGGCTACGGTTTCCGGTCATATCGCCTTTTTAGACGCTGTCTTTACGGCTACATCGGCTGTATGCGTAACCGGGCTGACCGTTGTGGATACCGGCAGTTTTTTTACGCTCTTCGGCCAGGGGATCATCCTGATGCTTATCCAAATCGGCGGACTGGGAATTATGACTATCTCGGTTGCTTTTTTTCAGATTGTCGGGAAAAAAATACTCTTTAGCTATCGCATGGCCATGCAGGAAATTTTCTCGCACACTCCCCGGGAAGATATATATCAACTGGTAAAGTCCATCTTTATTTTTACGGCAGTTGCAGAATTTGTAGGCGCTGTGCTGTTGACAATTCACTGGAGTCGGGAGTTTTCCTTTTTAAAAGCCGTTTATACCGCTGTTTTTCATAGTGTTTCAGCCTTTTGTAATGCCGGCTTTTGCCTGTTCCCTGACAGCCTTATCAATTACCGGTCTTCCATGCTTCTGAATATAACCATTTGTTGTTTAATCGTCCTGGGAGGAATTGGTTTTCCGGTTGTCTATGAAATATTCAGCAGGGGCTTTCTGCTAACCGCTGAAAATAAATCCCGGAAATTTTCGGTTCAAACTAAAACCGTTCTGATGACAACTGCTATTCTGATCTTTTTGGGAGCCGTGGTTTTTCTGCTTACTGATATGAGGCACATGGGTTCCGGAAGCTGGTCAGAAATGATTCTGGCATCGGTCTTTCAGTCGGTTACGGCCCGTACCGCCGGTTTTAATACGGTAGATATCAGTTCAATGAATAGTACCGCTTTAACTTTTATGATGTTACTCATGGTAGTAGGCGCATCACCGGGCTCCTGCGGCGGCGGGGTCAAAACCACCACCCTGGCGTTGTTGAGCAAGCTTTCCTGGTCGAGATTCCGGGGCAGAACACGGGTAAATATATTCAGAAAAACAATTCCGGAGGAAACTGTAACCAGAAGTATCAGTATGGTATTTTTATCCGTAACCATTATATTTGTTGGTTTTTTTTTAATTCTCAGTACACAGCAGAGTCTTTTCAAAGATGGAAACCATGGGGAATTTTTAGCATATCTTTTTGAGACCATTTCGGCTTTCGGAACTGTCGGACTTTCCACCGGTGCCACTTCTACATTGACGGGACCAGGAAGGCTGTATATCATCATGCTCATGCTGATCGGCAGATTGGGTGTAACCATTTTTGCCTATTTTTTGACCAATGTAAAAGCCAACGGAGAAATCGAGTATGCAGAGGAAAACGTGATGATCGGTTAAAACAATAAGGAGTCCAGATATATGAAACGATACTGCGTGATCGGGCTGGGGAGTTTTGGATATTATGCTGCCAAAACCCTGTTTGAAGAAGGAAACGAAGTGATTGCCATCGATGCAAAACGGGAAAGGGTTCAGGCAATTGAAAATTATTGTACTGATGCAATCGTTCTGGATGCCACCGACAAGGAAAAACTAAAAGCCATGGGATTAGATGAGATGGATGCCGTGGTGATAAGTACCGGGGAACGAATCAGCAGCAGTATTTTAATTTGCTATTACCTTCAGGAATTCAATGTTAAACGAATCGTGGTAAAGGCTGTTGATATCGATCATGCGCAGATATTGAAAATGATCGGAGCAACGGAAACCATCCATCCGGAAAAGGATATGGCCGAACGTATTGCCCGCAGCCTGACCAAACCCAATATTTTAAACTTCGTACCATTGGAAGAAGGCTACGATATCATTCAGGTAGAAGCGCCTGAAGTTTTTGCCGAACAAACGCTTGAGGATTTGCACTTAAGAAAAAAATATAAGGTATTTGTCATTGCGATCAAGAAAAAAGGCGAGGAGAAAATGATCCTGGCTCCACCGGCCGATTATCAAATCCAGAAAAGTGACCAGTTGATTTTTCTCGGCAAAACCGATGACATCGAGAAAGTAAAGGAGCTAAAAAGCTGAAAAATGAAAGTGATTATTTGCGGGGCAAGCCAGATCGCCGATGAATTATTAAAACGACTAGGCGAAAACTGGGAGGTAACCCTTGTCGAAAAAGATGAAAAAAGGATGCGGGGATTTTCCAACCGGTTTGTCACTATTGACCGGATTGTTACCGGGGATGCTTCCAGTCCTGTTGTTCTTGAAGAGGCCTGCCTGGGAAATCAGGATTATGTACTGGCACTTACAGATAACGATCAGGTAAATCTAGCCGTCGCCCGGTTTGCAACCGAAAAAAAAATCAGACATATCATGGCACTTGTCTATGATCCTGAAAATCTTCCAAAATTTCAGGAATTCGACGTTTGGGCACTTCCGGTAACCAGTTTCATGGCCAGAAAAATTTATCACTATCTCCAGGACCCTCGAATGAAAATCAGTTTAATAGGTCAGGGAGAGGGGGAACTGCTGGAAATTGAAATCGGGCCTAACCTGATGGTTATGGGAAAAAAAGCCTCAGATTTCAAGGATGAAAACTGGCACGTTGTAGGCATTCTTCGTGATGGTAACCTTTTGTACCCTGATAATGATACTGTTTTTAAGGAAGGTGACCGACTGCTGATTCTCGGCAAACCGGATCTGGTAAAGGCAGTTTGCAGCATTACAGAGTTTCAAAAACCCAATTTTCCGCTGATATACGGAAATGAACTGGTCATCGGCATTCCGGCCAAAAGCGTTTCGAATGAATCCGATATCATCAGCGAGGGTCTATACCTGGCTCAAAACACCAAAATTCATGATATATACGTTCTTTGTGAAAAAAATGTTTGCAATTTCAAAGATGAACTACAGCGGTGGTCTGAGAGCCTGGATATCCATGTCCAGGAATCTGATCAAAAAGTAAATCCCAGAATCAAACATATCTGCAAAGAGAAAAATGTCGGTGCTGTCGTCCTTCCTTCCATGGAAAGTGCCTTTTTGGATTCTATGACCCAACCCAGCCTGATTCACCTGGCCCACTCCCTGCCCTGTCCGCTCCTGGTGTCTAAAGCGACCCATCCTTACCGGGAAATTCTGGTCCCCTATAATGGCTCCCCAAAAACAAAAATAGCCCTTGAAGTGGCTATTGACCTGAGCTGTCAAATGACATCTTCAGTCACTGTTGTTGTGGTCAAGGAACCGGAATTTCTTCACAGTGATGAAGCCAAGGATGATGCATGGGTCAACAAACAGCTTAAAAATATTCGTGAAATGGCACGTATTCATAAAATTCAGCTAAATGAAGAATTGCGGGCCGGGAATCCTGTAAAAGAAATTACAGCATTGGCAAAACATTATGACCTGATGATTCTGGGCAGTGAAAAAAAGGAAAAAAATTTTTTCTCTCCCCATGTGGGAGAACTGATGGTTCGTAAAAGCTCATGTTCGACACTGATTGTAACAGAATAATCTATCACCCGATGATCAAGTTTTTTCCCGTAATTCCGGCGAAAGCCGGAATCCAGACGGAATTCAATAACTGATAACTAATAACTGATGATATGATTTTAAGTGAAGCTACCTCGCTGCTGCTGGTTTCCGTGGCAGTCGCCCTGCTCCCCGGTATCAGCCGAATTGTCCGGCTTCCGGCGGTGGTTATGGAAATTCTGTTTGGGGTTATTCTTGGAAAAAGTCTCCTGCAACTGGAGTTTTCGGGCAACTGGCTGTCTTTTCTGGCTGAGCTCGGTTTTTTGATGCTCATGTTTCAGGCTGGAATGGAAATTGACTTCTCCATGCTCAAGAAACAGAGCAAAAGTCAAATTTTCTTTCACCTTGCCTTATTCCTGGCGACTTTCGGTCTTTCACTTTTAGCCGCCCGGCTTCTCGGGCAGGGATTTTTCATGGCCCTTATCCTGTCTACTACCTCCCTTGGACTCGTAATGCCGACACTCCGGGAAACGGGATTGTCTAAATCACCGCTGGGACAATCAATGATTATAGCAGCTACATTGGCCGATTTTTTAACCCTTTTAGGAATTACATTTTATGTCATGTGGCACGAATTTGGTATCGGCTGGCGTTTTTTGGGGCCGATCCCCTTGTTTCTGGGCTTCGGTTTTTTGCTGAAAATCGGCCGACTGTGGGCATGGTGGCATCCAAACCGAACATCTCGTC
>JAGYNR010000151.1 GCA_018399715.1 Desulfobacterales bacterium
AGAATTTTATTTAAAAAATGCCAGGCGAACGACCAATTCCCTGGGTAAAAAGATGTTTGAAACCATCGCATCTGATGAAGATGAGCATTACCATCGGATTTTACAACTCAAAGAAAAACTTCAGAAGGAAGGCAAATGGCCTGAAACGCTTCCCCTGGAGGTAAAGGGTACCGAGGTTCAATCAGTTCTCAAAAAATTTGTTGATTCCATGGATACCTCCCAGAAAGCAGATACCGACGATATGGAGGCTGTTAAAATCGCCATTGATTTTGAAACCAAAGGTGAGGCGTTTTACAACAAGCTCCGGGATAAGACTGATGATCCCAGGGAAAAGCAGTTCTTTGAAATGCTGGCCAATATGGAAAGAGAGCACCGTCTTTCCCTGGAAGATACCTATGAATATTTTAAAGATCCCGAAGGATGGTTCCGGATGAAGGAGGGACATCACATGGATGGAGCCTGATTCAGCAATGTGTCGTAACCTTTTATTGAGACATAAGGAGGATTGACGTATGCAAGCCAGAGAACAAGATTATTTTAGGGCTTTTGTCAGTGTCAGTAAAGCAATCAGCTCTACTTTAAACCTACAGGAGGTGCTTGATCTGATTCTCAAGTATGCGATTCAATCGATAGACCTTAAAGCAGGAGCCATCAGTTTGTGGAATATGAAGGAAAACCGGCTCCAGTTGATTGCCCAGCGTAACCTTAGCAAAGAATTTTTAGATAAAGGCCCTATCGCCGCCGACAAAAGCATGCCAGGTGCCATTTTCAATAAAAGACCGGCAGTCGTCCCCGATGTCAAGTCCGATACGCAGCTTCAATATCCTGATGCCTGTTTAAAAGAGGGAATTCATTCAATTTTATCGGTTCCCATTTTATTCAGAGATAATGTGATCGGGGTGCTCAGGCTGTATGATACCAAACCCCGCGAGTTTACTTACCGGGAGGTGGAGTTTATTTCGGCCATGGCGGACCAGGGCGGAATTGCCATTGAAAACGCCCGTTACATGGAAAAGGTCATGAAAGATCATAAAAAAGAAGTAGCAGAGCTGACCGACTGGTTTGATGCGATGGCTAAGGGAACTATGCTTGACGGATAAAAAAAGAATATTATTCTTGGTTCCGGCTTAACCGGGCAGCGACATCTTGTGTTTTTTCAGCATCTCATAGAAACGAGAGCGGGATAAACCAGATATACTACAAGCAGATTTTAAGTCATTTCCAACTTTTTCAAACAGATATTTTAAATAGGTTTTTTCCGCTTCATCTGCGGCCGCTTTTCGAAACTTTTTTATAGAAGGTAATTCCCGGTCAATTTTTGTATAATTGACGTTTTTTTTATCCGGTTCAACAGACTCAAATGAATTACGGGCCAGATGAATCCGAATCTCATCGGGAAGATGTTTTGAATAAAGGGTTTCTTCGTAACTAGCGGAAGTCACCGTTGTCTCCAGGGCGTTAATCAGCTCCCGGGCATTTCCGGGCCACGTGTAGGTACTGATGTCTTCCAGAAAACCCGAAGAACACCCTTTTATTCCCATCTTGTAACGGTCACACAGCTTGCCGAGATAATGGCTGGTCAACTCTTTGATATCCTCAGGCCGCTCTCTCAACGGAGGGATATGAATTGAAAAAGAACGGACCCGGAAAAGAAGATCCTGCCTAAATTCTTCTTTTTCACTCATTTGATCGAGATTTCGCAATGTGGCAGCTACCAATCTGAAATCGCTGTATTGCTCCTGTTTTCCCCCTACCGGACGAAACCGGTGTTCCTGAAGAACTCTTAAAAAAGATTTTTGAAGCGAAAGAGGAAGCTCTCCGATTTCATCCAAAAAAAGAGTTCCCCCGTGAGCCTGGAAGATCAGACCGGTTTTATTTCTATCTGCGCCGGTAAAGGCCCCTTTTGCATGGCCGAAAAGGACACTTTCCACTAGTGTTTCCGGGAGCGCGGCACAATCAACCACAACAAAAGGGCCGTTTTTGCGGGAACTGTTATCATGAATCGCCCGGGCAAAAAGCTCTTTGCCGGTTCCGGTCTCCCCGGTGATTAACACGCTGGCATCACTTGCGGCTGAATGGGCAACCTTTTCCAGACAAATCTTGATAGAAGGACTGATGCCTATAATATTTTCACGGTTCAGAAAAAATGTCGGCTTTCGTTTTTTTTCCTTCCGGTAATCAAGAGCCCGGATCAAAGGAAGTTTAAGGCTGTCAATGGTAAACGGTTTTGTTAAATAATCCCATGCCCCGCTTTTTATCGCCAGTTCCGCCCCGTTCGCATCACCCTTACCGGTGATAATGATCACCTCGGGAGAACCTAAGCTGTTTGTTATTTGGGGTAAAGCTTCCAGGCCGTTGCCGTCGGGAAGCAGCACGTCCAAAAAAACGACGTCATAAGGTTCCGATTCAGCCTTTTTCAACCCGTCTGCCAATGTATGGCAATAATGAACATGATATTCCGGTAACTCCTCCTGAATGACCTGCTCTATTGATTCACAAACAAACGGATCGTCGTCGATAATTAGTATTTCTGTCATTTATAATGTTTTGTAAGAATATGTCTTAACAAGATGAAAATATATATTATTTCAATTAAAATAACCTGTTTTAGATAAAATATCAATCCTTTTTCTGGCAGATGTTTACGGGAATTCTTTTGACAATCGTTATTCCGGCTTTTATACTAAAAATAAAAATATAAACACTAATCAATCCCGGAATCCTTTTACCTTCTTACAACCGGTAAGGGAGAAATCGCTGCTATGATACCTCAGGTCAGAATGATAGAAATTTCGAAGATAAACCCCAATTGCCGTTGTATTTATGCCCTTGAAAGCATAGAGGAAATGGTCCGAAGTATCCGCAAAAATGGTCAAATCGATCCGATTCAGATCTGGTTCTGTGACATCTGTTTCAGGATTTTAGATGGAGAAAAACGCTGGAGAGCCTTCAAGAAAATAGGGCTTCGCAAAATTAAGGCCATTATTGTTGAAGACACTGAGGAATGAAAAGGGTGACCGATCATGAACATTGTGTGCTGTTTAAAACAAGTGCCGGATACGGCCCAGATAAAAATTGATCCGGAAACCAATACGTTGGTTCGGGCCGGTGTTGAATCCATTTTAAATCCCTACGATCTGGTCGCTCTTGAAATGGCTGTCCGTCTGAAAGAAACACACGGCGGCAAAGTCACCGCTATCAGCATGGGCCCTCCACAGGCCCAATCGATTCTTCGTCAGGCCATTGCGATAGGTGCCGACCATGCGGTCCTTTTATCGGACCGCGCGTTTGCCGGGGCGGATACCCTTGCCACCAGTTATACACTAACCATGGCCATTAATAAAATTAATACCGAATGTCCGGTTGATCTGATTTTATGTGGAAAACAGGCCATTGACGGCGATACGGCACAAACCGGACCGGGGATTGCCACCCGGTTGAAAATTACACAGTTAACGTATGTCATGGCTGTGCAGTGGGTTGATCCGGATAAAAAAGCAATTCAGGTGGTCAGAAAAGTGGATACAGGAACCGAAATCATCCGGGGAACACTTCCGGCACTTCTCACAGCAGAGATTGAACTGGCAAAACCAAGGCGGGCTGCTCTTCCGGCCATAGTGCATTCTTTGAGAACCCCTGTTGATATCTGGGATACCGGGGATATATCCGCCTCGAAAAAGATGGTAGGGATAAAAGGGTCACCGACGTGGGTGCGAAAGATTTCATCACCTCCTGTCCGGGAAGGCGGTCCCAAATTTTTTGCTGACCCTGATCCTGATGCTGCTGTCGTTAAAGCTCTTGAAATACTTCTGGGATGAGAAGGCAGGTAACAGGTAGGGTACACTAGAATAATGAGAATGATCTTTCTGCGATAACGGTTGTAAATCAAGGCTTTTGGAACGGGGTGCCACGGGCGAAGCGAAGCCCGTGTAGAGCTTCTATCTGTAGGGCATACACGGGCAAGGCTAACGCCTTGGCCCGTGGCACCCATGCTAAAACCTGAAACCTTTCAGCGGAACAGAAATTTAGATGAATTTTCAGATCAATTTCGAAATAATTTTCAACACCCCACGTATATGCCCATGTTTTCGCATGGCAAAAAGCATTTTCGGAAGCTGGCATTGAGATTGATGGTTGGAAGATTCATAGAAGAATTGGAATGAGCGGTGGTCTTTTCATAATAGCCGCCGCACGGGAGATAGAAAGAGAAATTGGCGTCAAGGAAGAACAAGAAATTCTATCTCGTCATGGTGAATTGTTCAGAGAGTTTCTTCCTGAGCGAAGACCCTTGCCAGGAGCGATTAAACTTTTAGAATTTCTGCGCAGTAACAACATCGTACATGGAATCACCATTTCTGGCCGTCGTCAGGAGAGCATATGCAAAGTAAAAAATTATCGTCCATTCATCCCGGCAAGATTCTAATGGAAGAATTTCTGGCTCCCATGGGAATCAGCCAGTATCGCTTGGCCAAAGATATA
>JAGYNR010000152.1 GCA_018399715.1 Desulfobacterales bacterium
TACATTGAGTATTTCGAGGATTAAAATTTGAGTCTGACGCAGATATTGACGAAAAAGACAGTTTTCGTTCAGGCACTAGGTAACGGATTTAAAAAGGGATGTAGTACTTACCGTCATTCACGGGCAAGGCTAACGCCTTCGCCCGTGGCACCCGACAAAGACCTGAAATAAGGTGATCAGACCATAGCTTGATCAATTGGTAAAAAAGATACGGAGAACCCGATGGAAAAAATTCTGTTAGCTCTCATATTCATCGTAGCCGTTGGATACCTTTATTGGTATTTTGTCCGGGCAGGTAAAGATCGTCGCTTATGTGGCTTCGGTGCTTGCAAGAATTGCCCGGGAATACGAAATGATGATAAACCGGAAGACAAATAGATGAGGATTTGTTCACAATGAAACAATCAACCAAAAAAATAACAATAACCAGAAATCAAAATATAAACAATAAATGCTTGATGGGTCTCATTTTGACAACTGTTATAACGTTTTTGATAATACCGGAAATTTCTTTTTGTCAGGAGATGTCAAATCAAGAACTCATCCAAGAGTTGAAAGCACTCAAAAAGCAAGTCAGAATTCTTGAAGAAAAACTGAATAAACAGGAAAAAGAGTTGAAAAAAGAATTTTCTCAACCTGTTTCGGATGACCTGGAAATTCAGGGGCTTCCGAAAAGAGTCCGCCGTATTGAAGAAAAAATGGTACAAAAACAAGGAGGTCTGCTGGAAAAATGGGCAGATAATATAACCTTAGGCGCTCTTATGGAAGTCGGTGCGGTTTATCAGGATGTTGATTGTCATCATAGCGGCTGTGAGGCTGATGATGATCAAAGCGATATAAGTCTGACCACTGTGGAGATCGGAATGTGTGCTGAAGTAAATGAATGGATTAACCTGGAAGTCGTATATCTGTTTGAAGACCCGACATTTGGTGGTGAAACCAGTGTGGATTTGGATGTGGGTACAATAAACATCGGCACTACCCAAAAATTTCCTTTTTATCTTAAGGCCGGAAAGATGTTTGTTCCCTTTGGTGCATTGATGACTCATTTCCCGGATGATCCCCTGATCGATCAACCGGTTACACTGACGTTTGCTGAAACGAGCGAAAAGGCGGTTCTGCTTGGATTTGAACATTCCGGCATTGCGGTATCGGGCTATGCTTTCAATGGTGATATGGATGAAAAAGGATCAAATAATTCAATAGAATCCTTTGGCGTTGATGCCAATTATACGTTTTCTCCGGAAGATGGCTCTTTAGAATTGATGATCGGTGCTTCATATCTTTCAAACCTTGCGGATTCAGACGGTTTTGAAGATGCGCTGCCTGATGAAATCAGGCATTACATAGACGGTGCTGCCGGATATTTACATGCAGATTATGCTAATTTCTTTTTGGATGCAGAGTATATGGCTGCCCTGGATGATTTTGAACCGGACGAACTTCCCGATAAAAACGG
The DNA here is from genome assembly GCA_018399715.1 of Desulfobacterales bacterium. Lineage (GTDB taxonomy): Bacteria > Desulfobacterota > Desulfobacteria > Desulfobacterales > SKZT01 > M55B149. The sequence goes on from JAGYNR010000152.1 coordinate 1,460, forward strand.
AGATGGCGCAGAACCGTGTGTATGGAATGTTGAAGTCGGCTATAACTGGAATTGGGGCAAAAATTTGGAAATCGCCCTTAAATATGCGGGCTCGGACGAAGCTGAAGCGATGGGAATCCCTGAAACCCGATACGGTATCAACTTTAACCAGGAGCTTTTTGAAGGCGTGATTGCTTCTGTAGGGTATCTTCATGATGAATATGAAGACGGTGATCCGGACGACAGGGATGAAAGAGATACCGTTTTCGGACAATTGGCGGTTGAGTTTTGATTTTTTAAACTTTACATTACGCAGAAATTTCATCTAAGCCGGTCCGTTTAGGACCGGCTCTTTTTTAATACTGATGATTTTACGTCCTTACCACCACCTTTAATTGCCGGATGATATTTGAATGTTTTTGACACTTTTTAGCATCTGTGTTATAAAGTTGTGATTCGTATAATAAATCTTCAAATATAGCAGGTGATATTAAGTGGCGGAAATTATTTCTTTAGATAAAAAACTTAAAAATGACAGAGAGAAAAAAACCGAACTTGTCAGAAAACGTAAAATTCAAGCAATTCAAAAGGTTTTTCAATGTACCCAATGCGCGTTTAAATGTGAAAAATGTGGAACCCAGTTACCATCTGACAGGGAAAAACAGAAAAAAGCCAATCATTATTTTCAAAGGATTCCTTACCAGTTTTGTGACGGTTGTCAGAGAGAATATATAGATTACATCAATCGGTTGCGGGGCAACGGAGATCCGGACTGTTACTGGCATAATGAAGAGTGGCTTTGCTTATGGAAAGATTGGATTGAATACCAAGGCTCAGTTGATCGCTACCTACAGTCAAAAGAGTTTAAAAAGCTTTTGCAGGAAATTAAACAGTCAGGCCCCGAATTGCCTGATCACTAATGCACCTTAAAATTTGTTTTCATCAACAACCTATCTTCAGGAAAAAGGAGAAAACTCACATGTTTGGAATTGGGATGCCGGAACTCATTATTATTCTCGTTATCATCCTGATTATCTTCGGCGCAGGAAAACTTCCCGAAATTGGAGCGGGAATGGGAAAGGCGATTAAAAACTTCAAAAGTGCTACCAATGAAGTGGAAAATAATAAAAAGGATGATGATATTGAAAAGCTGGAGCACGAAGATAAAAAATCTTCTTAAAAACAGATATTTTTTTCATTTTCAAATACTCCAATTTGATTGAGAACGGGCGGTGAACACCAGCCCGTTTTTTTGATTCAAAAGGGAATATCGTCGTCCTGGGCGTCCGGGTAGTTGGGTTCAGGAACCTCTGACATCTGGCTTTGAGGCTTTGTTTTAGAAGCACCCTCCGAATCCTTTGAGCCAAGCATTTGCATTTCTCTGGCGACAATTTCAGTGGTGTAACGCTTATTGCCGTCTTTGTCCTCCCATTCCCGTGTTTGGATTCTCCCTTCGATATATACTTGCCTGCCTTTGGAAAGATATTCTCCACAGATTTCTGCAAGCCTGCCGAATGCCACAATTCTATGCCACTCAGTTCGGCTTTCCTTGGTGCCATCCTTGTTGGTCCAGTTCTCCGATGTTGCCATGGTGAAATTGGCAACGGCCAGCCCGCTCGGGGTATATCGCATTTCCGGATCTCGTCCGAGATGTCCGATCAGTAGTGCTTTATTGACTCCTGCTGCCATGCCTGCCTTCCTTCCTTTTTGATATTAATTGCAAACACAAGGACAGATACTAAAGAAATTGGTTGATGTCAACTGCCGAATAGTGCAAAAATTTTTTGTTAGGATAGCCATTTTGCCAGGAAACAGAAATAAAAAGGCATCATGTAAACTGAAAAATTCAAACCGGAAATACATTTGATGGAATACTCCCTATATTTTCCGTATTTCAGTGATACCACCCATTTACCGATGGAAAACAAATGAATATTAATCTGTTAATGTGATATTACATATTATTGCTTCAGGAGGTGGATTATATCATGGTAATTTCACAAATCCGACAAAAATTGCTTCAGCGACGAAGAGAAATTATGGCGCTCAGAGAAGATGAAACCGCATCATGGGAAAAACTTCATGAGCCTGAGGTAGAATTCGAGGAAAGAGCTGCCAAAGAAAAAATGTCACGGGTTCTTGAACAACTGGATGACCAGGAAAAAAGGGAAATCGAACAAATTGATGCTGCTTTGGCAAAAATAGAAACCAGCGGATTTGGTATTTGTGAATCCTGCGGTAAAACAATTTCTGAAACCCGACTGGCGGCGATTCCATGGACACCCTTTTGTATACATTGCGCCAAAAAGCAACAAGGCGAACTGTCAACGGCTCCAGAGGGTGAGAAGATATCGGAGAGTTCTGCAGCTACCGGGCAACAAAGTTATACAGACACTGAAATTCAGGAAATGATAAGGGGTCATTTAATCCGGGATGACCGCATAGATACCAATGAATTGACCATAACCAGTAAGGATGCGTGGATTTATATTGATGGCTCTTTGCCCAGTGAAAGTGAGCATGAGATGTTGATCAGTATAATCCAGGATACGCTTGGGTTTAAAAATATTGTTGACCATATCAAAATTGATCGCCAATTATGGGAACAACGAAAGTATGCCCGCGGAATAGCTGATAAAACGATGACCCAGGAAGAAAAAATGATGCAGGGAGAGGGAGGGGAAACTGATGTCTGGACATCCCAGGAATTTGGAACCTCCCTGGTTCCACCGGACAAGCTGGAACCAGGGAAAGAAACGAAATAATTTGAAATTGTAATACAGCTCCGAACAGGCCGTAACTGGGGTGATGAAAATTATCCCCAAATTGCTTTGATATTTCATAGCAGTTTTATTTCAGGATTTAAAATTTTTAACACCTAAGTTTAGCTGATAGGGTGCCACGGGCTAAGCGAAGCCCGTGTAGAGCTTCTATCTGTCGGGCACACACGGGCAAGGCTAACGCCTTAGCC
>JAGYNR010000153.1 GCA_018399715.1 Desulfobacterales bacterium
AGACAAATTCACTCAACTCGAAAAATTTATTCAGGAAGGTATTGCACATCACCGGGCAGGCCGTCTGCAAGAGGCTTCTGTTGCATATGAGAAAGCGTTAAAAATTAACGAAGATCATCCGGATGCACTTTATCTGCTCGGCGGAGTTGCCTATCAGTCGGGGAATTCGCTTAGAGCTGTGGAACTGCTTGGTCAGGCGATCGAAAATGAACCGGGAAGGGATTATTTTTATACACACCTAGGTCTTGCACTTCAGGCTATCAATCGGGTCGAAGATGCCATTGATGCTCTCAAAAGTGCTGTTGATTTAAATCCTGAAAACCCGGAGACCTATAATACACTGGGAATTATCTTAAAGAAAAACGGTAAATTGGCGGAAGCCATCCCGGCTTTTAGAAAAGCTACCACCCTTACCCCTGATTATGTTGAAGCGCTTAATAATCTCGGTTCGTGCTTTCTAATTTTAAAAAAGCCTGAAGATGCGCTTTTGGCTTTTAAAGCCGCTGTTACGGCTGATCCTGGAAGGGCTGTATCTTACAATAATCTCGGCAAAGCTTTTTGTGTTCTGGGTCGAATGCCGGAAGCTGTTGATTCCTTTAAGGCTGCCATTCAACACAATAGCAATTTTTCAGCGGCTTACCAAAATTTGGGGGCCGCTCTTGATGCATTGGGTAAACCTGAAGAGTCGGCATCGGCCTTTGAAAAAGTTGTATCATTAGCCAACGATCCTGCAGAAGCCAATCATAATTTGGGCAACTATTTTTTGTCCCGCAAAAGATATAAGAAAGCGATTGAAAAATTTCAGAAAGCCATTGAACTTCGTGCAAATTTTTTCGAGGCTTATAATAGTCTGGGCATCGCCCTGAAAAGCGACGGCAGGTTGGAAGAGGCCATTTGCGCATATCAGAAAGCTATTAATATCAATCCGAAACAGGCTCAGGTATTTAATAATCTCGGAGTTGCTTTGAATAGCTTAAATGATACAGAGGCGGCCGAATCAGCTTATCGTCATGCCGTTTTTCTGGATTCCAATAATGTACCGATCTTGCATAATTTAGGATTGATTTTGAAAACGGAAGGTAAACTGAAAGAAGCCGCTGAGGTGTTTAAAAAAATAATATCCATTTCTCCAGATTATGCAGAGGCTTACCATAATCTGGGAAGTACATTCAATGAAATGGGTCTTACCGGTGAAGCACTGGCATCATTTCGCAGAGCTGCTGAACTGGACCCGGATGACGTTTCTGCAGCATACATGGCAGCCGCACTTTCCGGGGAAACCTCTGACAAAGCACCGTTGGCATATATTAAAGACCTTTTTGACCAGTATGCTTCCCGTTTTGACAAGCACATTACCCAATCGCTGGAATACAACACCCCCCAGTTACTTAGAGAGGCAGCGATACAACTGGCCGGCGAAAAAGCTCAATTTAAAGATGCGTTGGATCTTGGCTGCGGTACAGGCCTTGCCGGGCAGGTCTTTCGTGACATGACCGAAAAGCTTACCGGTATAGATATTTCAGATAAAATGATTCATGTCGCTCGGGAAAAACAGATTTATGACAAATTGAAAGCTGTTGAGCTCATTGAATTTTTAAAAGAAACCAAACAGTGTTATGGCCTGATCATTGCTGCCGATGTTCTGGTCTACATGGGAAATCTTGAAGAGATTTTTAAAGCCGTCAAAAAGAAATTGTCATTGGAGGGAGTTTTTCTGTTTTCTACGGAAAATACCGATAATGAAACCTATCATCTGAAATCCTCAGGCCGTTTTGCCCATAACCCGGAATATATCAAGGCACTTTCGAAACGGATTAATTTTGAAATTTTTCTCCGGAAAACAGATTGTCTGAGAAAAGAAAACGGTCAGCCTGTCTGGGGGTCTGTTTTTGCAATGGGACTACAATAAACAGGGTGACATTGATCCTCCTTACCTGTTTGTCAAAAATTTTTCTTGACAAAATTGGGTATCTATTTAATAATATCAAATTTCAGTTTTCAATTTAAATGAATTTTATTCAGGGAGGATACCAATCATGTATGCTGTGGTGGCATCAGGTGGAAAACAATACAGAGTTCAGGAAGGTGATGTAATTCGGGTGGAAAAAATCCCGAATTCAGTTGGCGAGCCTGTTGCTTTTGATCGGATTTTGGTGTTTAGTGACGGTGAAAATATGCGTATCGGGCAGCCTGCAGTTGATGGCGTTGAAGTCAGAGGCCGTGTGGTCGAGCAGGGCAAGGACCGTAAAATTATCGTTTTTAAATATAAACGCAGAAAACGGTATAGAAGAAAACAAGGCCACCGACAACAGTTTACAGCTATTAAAATTGACAGTATTAATGCCTGAACCAATTAGTTGGATAAAGGAGTGTTGAAATGGCACATAAAAAAGCAGGTGGAAGCTCCAAAAACGGTCGTGATAGTAATGCCCAGCGAAGAGGTATTAAGCGATACGGCGGTAATCAGGTAAAAGCCGGAAATATTCTGGTGCGACAATTGGGTACAAAAATTTATCCGGGAAATAATGTGGGTATGGGAAAGGATTACACCCTGTTTTCAACCATCGATGGTGTAGTGACGTATGAACGGATGGGACGCTCCCGTAAAAAAGTTAGCGTCTATGCAGAGTGAAATTTATTGATGAAGTAACAATCACTGTCCGTTCCGGGAAAGGGGGCAAAGGATGCGTAAGTTTCAGACGAGAGCGATTTGTGCCCAAAGGTGGACCGGATGGCGGTGATGGCGGTAAGGGCGGTGATGTTATCATCCGCGCGACATCCCGAAAACGAACACTATACCATTTTCAGTTCAAACGACATTTTCAGGCCGAAAACGGCAAGCCCGGCGGCGGTAGCCAGAAAACGGGACGAAATGGCAAAAATAGTATTTTGGAGGTTCCTCCCGGAACGATCATCAGTGATCCGGAAACGGGCAAAATTCTAAAAGATCTGACCGAATCCGGTGACACATTTATTGCCGCAAAAGGAGGCAAGGGCGGTCTTGGAAATAAACGGTTTGCATCATCTACGAATCGAACGCCTCGCTATGCTCAGCCCGGAGAACCCGGTCAAAACATTACCCTCAAACTTGAACTTAAACTGATTGCCGATGTCGGGCTTATTGGCCTTCCCAATGCCGGAAAATCGACACTTATCAGTAGAATTTCTTCTGCCCGTCCTAAAATTGCTGATTATCCTTTCACAACATTGATCCCAAAGCTGGGAATGGTTTATCTCGGGGAGGGACGAGAACCCTTTTGTGTCGCAGACATTCCGGGACTTATTGAAGGTGCTCATGAGGGTGCAGGTCTTGGCATAAGATTTTTGAAGCATATCGAGCGGACCCGGATTTTAGTGCACCTTATTGATGTTTCTTTAGTGGATCACCGGGATCCTTTGAAAACATTTAATACCATTAACCACGAACTGGCACAATATCGTAAACAATTGACGGACAAAAAACAGATTGTCGCGCTCAATAAGATGGATATGCCTGGCGCTCCGGAATTGGCGGAAAGATTTGAATCACAATTAACCGAAATGCCGGTTTTCCGTATATCCTCTTTGACAGGAAAAGGACTTTCCGAGCTGTTGAACTTTATTTCGAATTTGTTGGAAAATATCAATGACGGATAATCCCAGAAGCTGTTTTTATGGTGTCAAAAGGGCAGTGGTCAAGGTCGGAAGCAATGTACTGACAACCGCTGACGGTTTGAACTTAGACGTTATTACCGCTTTAGCCCGCCAGGTGCATGATTTGATGAAGAAAAACATCGAAATTATCATTGTATCTTCAGGTGCCATGGCCTCCGGGGTTAAAAAAATCGGACTACCCGGCCGCCCGAACGAAATTCCTAAACGCCAGGCGGTTGCTGCTATCGGCCAGGCCGGACTCATATTAGAATATGAAACAGCATTTGCCCGTTTTGACAGAAAAGTCGCTCAGATACTGCTGACCAGCGATGATTTGAATCATCGGCGTAGATATTTAAACAGTAGAAATACAATTAATACCCTTCTTTCCTGGAACGTCATCCCGGTTATAAACGAAAATGATACCGTCATGGTAGAGGAAATCAAACTGGGAGATAATGACAATCTATCGGCAATGATTACCCTGTTAATGGATGCTGGTATTTTAATTAATTTAACGGATATTGATGGTTTATTTGATCGTGATCCCCGTAAATTTCCAGAAGCCATTCTCGTTCCGGTGGTTTCGACGATCGGCAAGGATATTGTAAAATTGGCCAGCGATATTCCCGGCACCCTTGGTACCGGTGGTATGCTCAGCAAGATACAGGCTGCCAAAAAAGTATCATCGGCAGGCATACCGATGATTATTGCAAACGGTAAGGAATCGGATATTCTTTTAAGACTTTTTAAGGGTGAGGCCATTGGCACTTTTT
>JAGYNR010000154.1 GCA_018399715.1 Desulfobacterales bacterium
ATCAAATATGATTCCCTGAAAAAACAGTTTATAATAAAACGATCGTGGAAAAGTAATGATCCGGTGGTTACCGAGTCCATCACAGAAGCCAAAGATCTGATGACAGACATCGATAGTTTGAAAATTATTTTGCTGAGCAAACTGGAAAAGGGCGAACAATATCAAATCAGAGCCAAAGCACAACTGGATGAATTGACACTTCCTTTTTATCTCCACTATGTTTTTTTCTTCGTTTCTTTGTGGGACTTTGAAACAGATTGGTATACAATAGATTTTATCTATTAAATTTTTAACATGTTGTTTCTGCGAACCATGACCAGTAAGGTTAATCCGGAAAAATCTATAAGCTTACTTTCAAGACAGGATCTCAGACGCCGGAAGCGCGAGGTTTTTCTGATAGGTGTCATCCTTGTGGTGGTTGCCCTGCTTACCTATGCCGAAAACCGTATTACCCATTTAGGATCTGATTTTCCCGTTTCTAATACGATCCTGATGTTTGTACTGATCAATTTCAATCTGCTTCTGTTGATTCTTCTTATATACCTTGTTTTCCGAAACGTGGTGAAATTACTGTATGACAGAAAACGCAAGGTAATGGGTAGCCGGCTTCGAACCCGTCTTGTGGCAGCTTTTGTAGCGCTTTCTCTGCTGCCTACCATTGTACTTTTTTTCTTTTCCATCAATTTTATCACCAGCAGTATAGAGTTTTGGTTCAATGCTCCCGTGGAGCAGGCTTTGGAAAACTCTCTGGAGGTGGGACGCAGGTTTTATTCTCAACTAGAAGAAAACAACCGGTTTTTCCTGGAAAAAATTGCATACCAGTTAGAAAACAGAAACCTTCTGAAAAAAGAAAATATAAAAGATTTGCACCATTATGTTCAGGTTACACGGCAATCGCTTCATTTGAACGGGATTGAGATTTATACGTCCAATTCAAACCGTCTGTCATTTTCTGTCAGCGAGGATATTCATCCCGAAAGTTTGGTATCCGTATCGGCGAACAACTTACAGAAAGAAGCCGGCCTCCAAAAAGTACGGAGTGTTTCAATGACCATCAAAGACGGAGAACTGTTCAGAACCATCGGAACAGTTCCATTCGGGGCACCCCGCAGTGAAACCAGGGCGTTTCTGGTTGTAACATTGCTGATTCCTCCGGATATTAATGAAAGTATGAGTTTCATATCAAAAGGTTTCGAGGAGTATCAGCAGATCAAGCTGCTCAAGGAACCCATTCGGATTACCTATTATATCACCTTGTCTATCGTGGCGCTTTTAGTGGTGTTTTGTGCCGTATGGTTTGGATTTTACCTGGCGAAATCCATCAGCATTCCGATTATGGAGCTGGCTGAAGGTGCACGTAGCGTGTCCGAAGGCAACCTGGAAGTTGAAATAGAACCGGTGGGTGATGATGAAATCGGAAGTCTTGTGAATGCGTTTAACCGGATGACACGTGACCTTCGAAACGGGAGGCATCAATTGGAAGTTTCAGCCCGTATGCTTCGAAACCAAAATGTTGAGATCGAAAAACGACGCCGGTTCATGGAAATCGTGTTAAAAAATGTATCAACCGGCGTTATTGCCATTAATGCCAAAGGACATATTGCTACGATTAACAAGTCTGCCGAGAAAATGCTTCAAATCAAGTCAGACAGGCTTTTAAACAAAAGTTTCCGGCGATTGCTGAAAGGTCAGAATATTACGCTTGTCAGGGAAATACTGGCAGATCTGCGCGGTGCCGGAAATAATTCTATTGAGTTGCCGCTTAAAATGGTAATAAACGGTAAACCCAAAAGTTTTTTGATTAATATCAATACACTGAAAGATGATACCGGCCAACGGATTGGCTATGTAGTCGTATTCGATGACCTGACAGAACTGGAAAAGGCACAACGAATGGCAGCCTGGCGGGAAGTAGCACGGAGAATAGCCCATGAGGTAAAAAACCCGCTAACACCGATAACGTTGTCTGCTCAACGTCTCAGACGGAAATACTCAAACTTGCTGGAAAGTCCGGTTTTCAATGATTGTACCAGAACGATTATTGATCATGTGACATTGATCAGAAATCTGGTAAATGAGTTTTCCTCGTTTGCCCGGTTTCCTACCGCCAATCCTGAACCGACTCAACTTCAGACCATCATCGAGGAGACGTTTTCCCTATACCGCGAAAGCCATTTTAATATCCGTTTTGAACTGAAAGTTGACGGTGATATCCCCGCTTTGAATCTTGATGTGCAGCAGTTCAAGCAGGCGATCATTAATCTTCTTGAAAATGCAGTGGCCGCCATCAAAGGCAGCGGTGCTGTTGTGATAACGGTGACTCATGATCCGATTTTAAAACGCGTTCGACTGGAAGTAACAGACAACGGCATCGGCATTTCCAATGAAGACAAAACGCGTTTGTTTGAACCGAATTTTTCCACCAAAAAATCAGGTATGGGGCTGGGATTGACCATTGTAAGCTCAATTATTTCCGATCATAATGGCTTAATCAGCGTTCAGGATAACAAACCGAAAGGCGCTAAATTTGTGATCGAGCTTCCGGTTTAGGGACGAAAAAAACCGTAAAGGAGTAAAACCATGTTTCCATCCGTGTTGATCGTAGATGATGAACCATCCATTTTAAAAACCCTTGGGGATCTGCTTTCCGATGAGGGATTCCGGGTGATAACCGCGTCAAATGGATATGAAGCCTTAAAAATTATTGATGCCGAATCTCCGGATCTGGTTTTGTTGGATATTTGGATGCCGGGCATTGATGGTATTGAAACCTTGCAACAAATTAAACATGATAATCCGCTTGTTCAAGTGATTATCATAACAGGACACGGTAATATTGAAACGGCGGTCAAAGCCACCAAATTGGGGGCATTTGATCTCATTGAAAAACCCCTGTCCATTGATAAGGTAATTGTCGGCATTAATAATGCTTTAAATTTCAGAAGGCTGGAGGAGGAAAACAAATATCTTCGAAAAAAAACCATTGAAAAGCATTCGATTACCGGAAATAGTTTTCAAACCGTAAAGTTAAATCAACAAATTGCCAAAGCAGCGCCGTCGGATACCTGGATTTTAATTACCGGAGAAAACGGGACCGGAAAAGAGCTTGTTGCTAAAACAATCCACCAGTTAAGTGACAGAGCGGAATATCCCATGATCGATGTCAGTTGCGGAGCCATTCCGGAGGATTTAATAGAAATCGAACTCTTCGGACATGAAAAAGGAGCGTTTCCGGGGGCTGCCACCAAAAAACGGGGAAAATTTGAGCTGGCCGATAAAGGAACCCTTTTTTTAGATGAAATCGGCGATATGAATTTAAAAACGCAGGCTAAGATTTTACGGGTTCTTCAGGAAAAACAGTTGCAACGTCTTGGCAGCGACAGAGTGATTACGGTGCAGGCCAGGGTGCTTGCTTCCACCAATAAAGATCTGGAGGCTGAAATCAGGAAGGGAAATTTCCGGGAAGATCTGTATTATCGCCTTAATGTCGTGCCGATCCATGTGCCGCCGCTTAGGGAGCGCATTGATGACATCCCGTTGTTAATAGAAACATTTCTTGCTGAATTCGCACAGAAAAGCCGTAACCGGAAAAAAAGTATCTCCCCGGAAGCTCTCGAATTACTAAGGACATATTCATGGCCCGGAAATATCCGTGAATTGAAAAACCTGATCGAACGACTAGCGATTATGGTAGAAAATGAAACCATTGAAAAAGATGATTTGCCTGAAGCATTTAAACCGTTATCTCCCAAAAAAGAGAGTGAAACAGAACCCAATCCGAACCGATTTTTCGCTATCGAAAAGTTAAAAAATGCCCAGGAAACGTTTGTGAGAGAATTTATACGCTATAAATTAAAAGAACATGAAAATGATATCTCACAGACTGCAAAATCAATAGGCGTTCAGAAAAGTTTTTTGAAAGAACGAATTTAAAAATTACAATAATACCATAATATTGAGAAGCTAATGGCCGAAACCCTAACTAGTGTTTGAACAGGAAAATCAGTATTTAACAATGCCCATCAGAATTATCGGAGGAAAACTCAAGGGGAAACGACTTTTTGGGGTAAAGGATGACAGGGTTCGCCCGACAACTGACCGTCACCGGGAAAGCATATTCAATATTCTTTCATCACAAATTGTAGATGCTAAAATACTGGATCTTTTTGCCGGAACCGGCGCCATGGGGTTGGAAGCTTTAAGCCGCGGTGCTGAGCAATCAGTATTTGTCGACATTTCACGAAATTGCTGTGACGTAATTTCCCGCAATGTTCAATCCTGCCATCTGGATAATGTATCCGAAATAATCAGATGCGATATTCTAAAAAGTTTAAATCATATCAACCACAAGCGGTTTGATTTGGTTTTTATGGATCCGCCTTATGATCATAATGCTGTAA
>JAGYNR010000155.1 GCA_018399715.1 Desulfobacterales bacterium
GTTTTTGTATAAAGCTATCTAACAAAAAAGATCCTTCGACTTCATTCGTTCATTCTTCACTCATTTCGCTCAGGATGACAGGGTAATCAATATATTAAATTCACGTTACTCTTAAAACAATTTTTTAAAGGTCGAGGTGGCAATTCAGAATAGAGCCCACCTAAAAAACACTATAATAAGTAAATAACCCCGGTTGATTATTGGCTAGCGCCAATTCAACAGGGCAAAAAAATATATGAAAAAAATTATTAAAAGCTTGGCAGTCATCGTGGCTGTTGCGGCGATTGGAGCCGGAGCAACTTTTGCTGTTTTCAGCGACACTGAAGTTTCGGAGGGGAATACATTGTCAGCTGGTACATTAGATTTAAAGGTTGACGGTGAAGACTACCCAAATATTGAGACAATGACTTTTGCAGACGTTAAACCTGGAGATAGCTTTTCAAAAACTTGGAAAGTTAGAAATACAGGGTCTCTTGATGGCAAGGTTAAAATAAAGATTGATAATATTGTTAGTAATGATGAAGGTTGCAATGACCCAGAAAAAGAAGCTGAAGAACTGGAATATGGTTCAGCTTCTTGTGGTGACAATGAAGGCGAGTTAGCTCGATTTTTAAGAACTCAAGTCTTCCAGAGTCATGTCAATGTAGAATCGCCTATTGGTGATGGTATTTCTGATTATCATGCAAACGCTTTGACAGGAAGAAACCCAAGTGGAAGCCCATATGGAGGAATGTTGTATATCGAAGGTAATGAAATGGAAGGGCAAACATTAGGACAAAATGATTTCCAAATGGTTAAACTAGATATCTCGCTTGATGAAGATGTCATTAATGATGGAGCTGGTTGGTGGACTGGACATGATGTAGATGATAATATTCTGCAAAGTGATAGTGTGACTTTTGATGTTATTTTTAGTATTGAGCAAGAATAATTCAATCCTTTTTCGCCACGTAAAGTTTGCCTTAGCAAAACACGTGGCGAGTAGGGCGAGAATTTGATAAGATAAATTGAAAATTCCTAGGAGCATATTATGAAGAAATTTTTGAATGTTTTTCTCAATACTATTTTGTTTTTGCTGATAGCGTTGGGAATTTTAGTAGCCTTTTCGGCGCTGCCGATTACTGATAAATATAATATCTATACCGTCCAATCCGGCTCTATGGAGCCGACGATCAAGACCGGAAGCTTGATTTTCACCAGGGACACTAATGATTATCAAGTCGGTGATATTGTTACCAGGAAATCACAAGACGGAGAGACTACAGTGACTCATCGGATAATCAGAGTAGAAGACGAAGATAGTCCGGTGTATATTACCAAAGGAGACGCCAATAGTGATGAAGACAGTGAGCCGGTGCGGGAAAGTGAAATCATCGGAGAAGTTTTTTTCAAAATTCCGTATCTTGGTTATCCGGTAAGTTTTGCCAAGACCACTCCGGGGTTGATTTTGATCATCATTATTCCGGCGGTGATCATTATCTATGATGAATTGCAGAAAATCCAAAAGGAAATTGCCAAAAAGATTGATTATCGCAAGCGGATGAAAAAAAGAAAGGAAAACAAACAGGAGAAGTCCGATGATCAAATTGATGATTCGGATTCAAAAACAGACGCCGATTCAAAAAATGATTAGTTGTTTAAACATATGAAAAAAAGCTACAAATCAGTCATTAGCAAAAGAATTTTCAAGTCATTTCGCAGGCTCGGAAAGGTTTTTGGCATCCTTATGCTAATTCCCGCTTTTTCTTTCGTGATGCCGACTTCATCGATGTATCATGACACGGAAGAAGCGAGAGGGAACGAAATGCAGGCGGGATCTTTGGATATTTCCGTTTTCAGCGAAACGGGAGGACTTCAATTGGGAGGAACTGCCTTAAATTTGCTCGCAGGGGAATCTGTATTCAGGAATTTTGAAGTGGAAAATAAAGGAACAGAAAATGCTGGTTATCGGATTGAATTTCAAAAAGATTCCGGGAGTGACAGTTTGTGCAGCGCTTTGCAGGTGGATTTAACAAAAAATTCTACAGCTGTTTATTCCGGTAATTTGAATTCAATTGCCGAAACAGGATTGTCATTAAATTCAGGCGATACAGATGAATGGGGAATGACAATAGAACTTCCGGAAGAAAGCGATACTTCTTTGCAAAGATTGGATTGCAATTTTGATGTGTATTTCAATTCCTGGATTCAATCAAAAACCGAAGCGACAAGCGGATGGAATGACGAGGAATTGTTGTCGGGCAATGAAATAACCACCGGCGCTTGGCAGGATGTGGTGTTGAATGAGTTTGTGCCGAATCCGATTGGAGATGATGACGCGCCGATACCCAAAGGCTCTGACGATGACACCGGGGAATGGGTGGAGCTCTATAATCGAGGAGATTTGCCGGTGGACGTGGCGGGGTGGTATCTCTATGACGCGTATGATGATCATGAGCTGATAATTTCTGCGTCAAATTCTGACAATAATGGGGACACTGATGATGCGGGAGAAACAATTGTTCCGGTTGGCGGATTTCTGGTGGTTTATCGCAATGGTGATTCGGACTTTTCATTGAATAATAGCGGAGATGAAGAGGTGAGGCTTTTTGACGGACATATAAGCAGTGCTAATCTAATTGACTCCCATGCATACAATGGTTCGGATTTTGACGAGTTGAGCGGCACACCCTTGGCAGGTAATGTGGAAGACCAAAGCGGTAGTTCAAATTCCAGTATTCCGGAGGGGAAGTCTTTTATTCGCTATCCCGACGGATTTGATAACTGGATAGATCCGATTCCAACTCCCGGCCAAGCCAACGATGACGAGAATGGAGAAGATGCGCTGTTGGAATATTATAAAGATGCATGTTTTGATAAAAAAGATGAGCCGATTTGTGAAGAGGACTTCATGAAAGAGCTGGGTATTTGGGAGGAAGACTCCGAAAGTGAGAAAGCAGAAGAGAAAGAAAATGAGTCTGGCAAAAATGACGAAAGCGATGCTGCTCCTGAAAAAAATGAAAAGAAAATTATTCCCGAAATAAATCCCGAGCCTGTTGAGCCAGAACCTAACAATTCCGGAAATACAGAAGGGGACGACAAAAAAGGGGCCGGGGGCGAAGATGCTGGGAATAATGAAGAAAACGAAGGATCCAATCGGACGCTTGAACCCGAAAAGAATGAAAACAATGGAGATGGTGAAGACTCAAAATCGGAAAACTCTGCTGACGGCGAAAAACCGGAAAATAACAACAAGGAAGAAACAGAAGGAGATTCTGATAGAGATGACTCGGGTGAAAATTCGGAAGAACTAGAACCGGAACCGAAAGAGTCCGAGGAGCAAAAACCGGATAAGCCAAAAGAAGAGCCAAAAAAAACCGAGGAAGAAGAACCGGAGAAAAATTTGAAAAAAGATGACACTGGCAAGGAGGAAGAGCCTGAAGAAAAAGCCGGCGGTGATGATGATAAAAAGAAGAAGGATTCTGATGATGAGAAAGTTGAAGCTGACAAATCCTCTTCCGCCAAGGCCTCGGGAAGTAAGGGAAAAAAGAAGGAAAACAATGAAAATAACTAGTTAAGTTCTTTGAGTTACAAAATTATTTTTGGGTATCGTTCGTGGAGTAGGGAAATCCCCCTTAATCCCCTCGCCGCGGCGAGATAAAAGGGGGAGAAAATACAGGAAATCCCCCTTAATCCCTGCCTACCGGCAGGCAGGCCCCTTTAGGATAAAAGGGGGAGATAAGATAAATCCCCCTTAGTCTCCTCGCCTGCTTTCCAATGCAAAGCATTTCGGACAGGCTCCTTTGTGACAAAAGGGGGAGAGGGTGAGGAAAGTTTGGTTTTGTAATTCAAGATAAATTTGAAATGATGGATAAAATGAAATCAAGAATTGCGGTATTTTTTTTGAGCCTGTTGTTGGTTTTTTCAGGGTCGGCTGTTTTGGCTGCCGATGAGCTGGATCTTGAGGATAAGCACGGAAATAATCTCAACAATGGTAGTCTTTTTAATGAAGAAAATATCTATCCCGGTTTCAGCAAGACTAAAGAAGTCCGGATTATTAACAGGGGAGACGAAACAGCGGATGCTTTTTTGGAAATTGACATCAAGGGAGATGATGATTTGGCGGAGCAGTTGAAGTTGTATGTCATTCGTCAAGATGATGACAGTTATCGGATCGGCGGGGAAGGCGATCGAACCAGGTTTGATGATGCTGATGGAGAGAGGTTGTTTATTGACCGGTTTGAGCCGGGTGACGGCGAGT
>JAGYNR010000156.1 GCA_018399715.1 Desulfobacterales bacterium
GAAAAGTCCATGAACGAGATTCTCAGGCTTCAGAAGGAAAATGATCCTAAAAATTATAACCAGTTGGTAAGATGGATTATCAACAAAGAAAATCATGCTGACATGCTTCAGGAAATTGTGAGTCAGTACTTTATGACTCAGCGCATAAAAACAGATGATAATGACTATACGAAAAAGCTGGTCTTACTTCACAAGATGATCGTATATGCGATGAAGTGTAAACAAACAGTAGATCTTTCACATATTGAAACACTTCGGGGGTTTTTGAAAGAATTCAGTGAGTTATACTTTGAGCATTATCATCATAAAAAGGTCAAAGAAAAATAGAATAACCAAAAATTTCGACCTGCATGACGGAAATGATCTTGGTTATTGGTTTAATGAACAAACAAAAATCGCAAGCAGAGGATGATATCTAATGACTACCGGAGTAATACTGGAAACCAGAGATATTCTTTTATATCTCGGTGAAAAACGTATCCTTGACAATTTGTCCCTGGAGTTCTGGCCGGGCCATGTACATGCAGTGGTGGGCCCCAACGGGGCGGGTAAATCCACGCTGGCTGATACCATTATGGGACTGTCAGGATATACAAAATTTGAAGGAGATATTCTTTTCGAGGGCAAATCCCTTAAAGGGCTTCCCATAGATGAAAGAGCCCGAAAGGGAATTACCCTTGCCTGGCAGGAGCCGGCTCGTTATGAGGGGCTTACCGTGGAAAGCTTTATCAACGCCGGCGCGAAAGAAAAATCCCGGGAGGCTAGCAGCCGGGCCCTTGATCTTGTCGGTTTGAATCCGGATGAATACCTTGAACGTGCGGTTGACCGCACCCTGTCAGGCGGAGAGAGAAAAAGGATTGAACTGGCCTCCATCCTGACAATGGAACCGAAACTGGTCATGATGGATGAGCCGGATTCCGGCATCGATGTGGAGGCGCTGGAAAAGATTTTTGATGCCATTCAATTTCTCAAAAAGAAAGGAACAACGGTCCTGCTCATTACCCACAGCGCAACCGTACTTGAAAAAGCGGATCATGCTTTTTTGATTTGTTGCGGACAATTGGTAAAAAAGGGACCGGTAGACAAAATCATGCAATATTTCGGAGAAAAATGTATTCCCTGTGATCATAAAAATGAACCAGATCCGGAGCAAATCAATGAATAAAAATAAACTGATTGACGCATTATATGAAAGTATCGGTGAAGCATGTGTTACCGAATCCGATGTGGCCCATATAGAGATTCATTCCAATAAAGTGCTGGGGTTACACTTAGTGCCGGGTTTTGAGGTCGAGGCAGAAGAGCTTTCCGACGGAATTCGGGCGACAGTGACCGTCAGAAAACATCAAAAGATCGAAAAACCGGTGCGTATCTGCTTTGGCCTGCTGGAGGAAACCGGGATTCAAAAGATCTACATGAATATCCGGCTTGAAGATTATTCCCGCGTGGCGATTCTCTCAAGCTGCACCTTTCCCAATGCCGTTGATGTCCTTCACGCCATGGATGCTGAAATTGAGATCGGAAAGGGAGCTGAATATATTTACCTGGAACGTCATGTCCATGGCCGTGAGGGAGGCGTAACCGTTATTCCCAAAGCAAAGGTGGTTTTAGGTGAAGAAGCCCGTTTCCGGACGGACTTTGAACTCATAAAAGGCCGTGTCGGAAAAATTGATATTGATTACGATGCCGAGTGCAACAGTCACAGCATTCTTGATATGGCTGCCCGGATAAGCGGCTCCGGGGATGACCACATAAAGATTCATGAAAAGGCTAATTTAAAAGGGGAGGGGGCACATGGAGTGCTTAGAACGAATATTGCTGTCAGGGAAGAGGCCCGGGCGGAAATAAAAAATACACTGATTGCCTCCGCTCCTTTTGCCCGAGGGCATGTGGATTGTAAAGAAATCGTGCAGGACCGGGCAATCGCCACTGCCATTCCCATTGTGGAGGTTCATCATCCCAAAGCCCACGTAACCCATGAGGCATCCATCGGCAGCGTGGATTCCAAGCAATTGGAGACCCTTATGTCCCGTGGGCTTTCGGAAGACGATGCCACCCATCTCATTATAGAGGGGTTACTCAGCCCCAACCGTCAAAATCCTTGATGCCGGGAGTTGAAAAAACGTCGACAATTTTAACCGAAACCCTTTTATGAATCAGTTCAAAATGTCGTTAGGCGAGACAATAATGCAAAAAAAAGGCACCATTCTATTAATTTTATACTGTTTAATCGCGTTGCTTCCGTCCGGTGTGGCATATCTTTCATGGGTTTCTACGAAAAGTTTCATGTATGAATTGGGAAGAAATATTGCTTTTGTTGCATTAATGATCATTGCACTTCAGTTTTTTCTGGCATCCCGCCTGCATGAAATCGAAAGCCCTTTCGGTTTTGATGTTGTCATTCGTTTTCACCGGTACATGGGGATTTTTGCCACCGTGTTATTATTATGTCATCCTTTACTATTGGCTGTGGGCGGTCATGGATGGCATCTTATTTACGGCCTGCAATTGCCCTGGTTTATCTGGTTTGGCAAAGTCGCATTGCTTCTTTTGGTGGTCAACATTTTGCTGAGTTTGTATCAAACAACATTATCTGTAAAATTTGAAAGATGGCGGCTGATCCATGACATTTTGGGACCAACTATTTTAATCTTGATTTTTTTCCACAGTTGGTTTGCCGGAAATGACTTGCGCCTTGATATAATGAAAATTTTATGGATTATTATTTTCGGGTTTACGCTGGCCGTTTATATGTTTCACCGGTTTATTCGTCCCAAGCTGTTAAAAAACAATCCTTACCGGGTGAGCGATGTAAAAACCGAAGCTGATGATGTATGGACCATTAAACTGAAACCGGCCGACGGATCAAGTGTTTTTAATTATGCACCGGGTCAGTTTCAGTTTATAACCTTTTACCGGGATCGACAACTTCCGGTTGAAGAGCACCACTGGACGATTTCTTCATCACCCGCCCAAAAGAATTATATCAGTTCAACCATCAAGGCTTTAGGTGATTTTACATCTACTATCGGCCAGACAAGGGTTGGCGATACCGCTTCAGTACAGGGTCCTTTCGGACGGTTTTCCTATTTGTATCATCCTGAAGAAAAAAACCTGGTGTTTTTAGCCGGTGGCATTGGCATTACGCCTTTAATGAGCATGCTTCGCCACATGAGAGATACAAAAAGCAATCATATGGTAGTGCTGATTTATGGAAATGAGGATGAACATCAGATAATATTCCGGGAGGAGCTGTCCCAGATTGAAACCGAGGGCTATCCGAAGCTTAACGTTTTTCATGTTTTGCACAAGCCCCCGGCCAAATGGACCGGTGAAACCGGATACATCGATAAAGAAAAAATTCAAAAATTCGGTGGTGAAAAACTCCATGAAAAAATTTTTTATGTTTGTGGTCCCCCGCCGATGGTCGGATCAATTATAAAAAGCCTTAAACAATTGGGGGTCCCGGACCGGCAAATTCGAATGGAAGTTTTCTCTTTCCTGGATTAGAAACGGATTCATATGCGAAAAACAGTTTTAAAACACGTGACAACCAGCGTAATGATTATTTTCGTTGCAGCATCAATTCTGTTTAGTGCTTTAAGGGTTATGGGGATATCGGAGGTCCAAATATCCACCAAAAAGGGAGCAATGCTTTTCTCTAAAAAAGGATGCAGCCAGTGCCACTATACAGACAGGCAAACCTCCAAAATCGGCCCGGGTTTTAAAGACCTGTTTAAACGGGATAATCTGCCGGCTAGTCAAAGACCGGTCACTGAGGAAAACATCCGGCAACAGCTCATATCTCCCTATAATGCCATGCCCTCTTTTAAAGAAAGCATCACCGATGATCAAATCAATTACCTGATCGAATACCTGAACACGTTGTAAGCAATTGTTGGAACATATTGATATGATAACTAATGCCCGAACGAAAGCTGTCTTTTCCGCCAATATCTGCGTCAGACTTAAATTTTAATCCTCGAAATACTCAATGTATGTCTGAGGTTAAAATTTTCGTATTCCTTGATCTTAACGAAAAATCCTGGTTTTCGTTTGGGCACTAACTAAATCAAATAAGGAGAAAATTGATGGAAATGAAACGCATACTTTGGCCCACCGATCTTTCAGGCAATGCTGAAAAAGCCATTCCATTTGTGGATTCCCTGTCGGAAAAATATCAAACG
>JAGYNR010000157.1 GCA_018399715.1 Desulfobacterales bacterium
TGTCTTGCCGATGAGCAGGTAACCGGGTGTTGGGTAAACCGGATCGGGATCAGCGACACGTTTGTGGAACATGGTTCTCCGGATCTTCTCAGATCTGTATACGGTGTGGATGTTTCCGCTATTGTGGCGGCAGCCCAAAAAATGATGACAACATAAAAATATACAGGATGGCCGCCAAACAAAGACTGGATGTTTGTCTTGTCCTACAGGGAATGGCACAAAGCCGCCAGAGGGCCAGAGCGCTTATTATGGCGGGAAAAGTGCTGGTGAACAATCATCCGGTCGACAAACCCGGTACTCTGATTGCATCCGACGCACAGATTATATTAAAAGGTGAAAACCTGTTGTATGTCAGCCGTGGCGGGCTGAAACTTGAAGGTGCACTGAAAGGATTTAATCTGGATGTTACCGGATTGATTTGTTTGGATGTCGGAGCCTCAACGGGCGGTTTTACCGATTGCTTGCTTCATCACGGCGCTCAGCATGTTTTTGCGGTGGATGTGGGTTATGGCCAGTTGGCATGGAAACTTCGTCAGGATCCCCGGGTTACTGTCATCGAAAGAACCAACATTCGTCACATGCCTGCAAGCGCCCTGCCCTGTCCTGTTGATCTTGCTACCGTTGATGTTTCATTTATATCTCTTAAGATTGTGGTGCCGGCGATGATGCAATTTTTGAGAAAAGGCGCCAAAATTCTGGCCCTGATAAAACCGCAATTCGAGGTGGGAAAAGGCCGGGTGGGAAAAGGCGGGGTCGTAAAAGATCCGGCTTTACATCAGCAGGTAATTCAGGAATTAACTGAATTTTTTACCGATAAAGGCTTCACATACCAATCACTGATCGCGTCTCCGATTTTGGGACCAAAAGGAAACCGGGAATTTTTAGTTTGGCTGAATTACCAATAATTCATGGATAAAGATTCAGTTTTGCTCTTGATTTTTTCCCTTTGACAATATAAAAATCTAAGTTTAAACCATAATGCCTCAGGTGGTTTTTGGAACATTATACGAGAGAGGAGCATAAATGACTGAAATGGTGGAAAATTTAAGGAACATTGCTTTAATCGCCCATGGCGGTGCCGGTAAGACATCTTTGGCTGAAGTGATGTTGTATGATGCAGGTGTTACCAACAGATTAGGACGTGTGGAAGATGGAAACGCGGTGATGGATTTTGAGCCCGAAGAACTTAAACGGCAAACCAGTATCAGCAGCTCTTTCCATCAGTATCCCTGGAAGAAACATCGGATAAATATTATTGATACGCCAGGTGACCAGAACTTTTTTTCCGATACGCGAATTTGTATGCAGGCCGCTGACAGTGCGGTTGTTCTGGTGGATGCAGTTGACGGTGTTAAGGTTCAAACCGAGCAGGGGTGGGCATTTGCAGGAGAATTCAAAATGCCCTGTTTGCTTTTTATCAATAAGCTGGACAGGGAGAGAGCCGATTTTTTTCGCACTTTCAAAGAGGCCACTGATATTTTAGATGTCAAACCGATTATTGTTCAACTACCAATCGGAACGGAAGCTGAATTTAAGGGTATCATCGATTTGATATCCATGAAGGCGTATATGTATAATGATGAGGGAAAGGCAAAAAGCATTGATATTCCTTCCGATATGCAAGATCAGGTGGAGACCGAGCGGGAAGCGTTGATTGAAAATATCGCCGAAGCTGATGATGAGCTTTTGGAGCGCTATTTGGAAGGAGAGTCTATTTCTGAAGACGAGCTTAAGAACGCCTTGAAACAGGGAACTCTGAGCCGGACATTTGTGCCGGTTTTATGTGGCGCGGCGACTAAAAATATCGGTGTCGATCTTTTAAGTGATTATATTATCCAATGCCTACCATCTCCTGTGGAAAAGGGACCCCGGAAAGCGACAGACCCGGACGAAGAAAATGAGATAATGGTGGCACCGGACCCGGATGCTCCTTTTTCAGCATTTGTTTTCAAAACGGTCGCAGATCCATATGCCGGTCGGCTTTCCATTTTTCGGATTGTTTCAGGAACACTTGGCTCCGATGGAAGTTTTTATAATGTAAACAAGGATATAAAGGAGCGGTTTAGCAATTTAATGCGGTTGATGGGAAAGGAGCAGAAAACAGTTGAGGGTGCTGGCCCCGGGGATATTGTTGCGGTAGCAAAACTCAAGGAAACGACTACCGGCGACACGTTGTGTGATGACAGCAAAAAAGTTAAATTTCTGCTTGCAGGTGCAATTCCGCCTAATATTTCTTTTGCGGTTGAGGCTAAAAATAAAGGTGATGAAGACAAGGTATTTACGTCCCTGGTTAAGTTGCTTGAGGAAGATAGTGCATTGCAGCTTGATCGGAAATCAGAAACCAAAGAGATCCTTCTCTCAGGTTCAGGACAGGTTCACATTGAAACAATTGTTGAAAAATTAAAACGTAAATTCAATGTTGAAGTCAACCTGAAAACGCCGAAAGTTCCTTACCGGGAAACTATCAAGAAAAAAGTTCGTGTTCAGGGTAAACATAAAAAACAGACGGGCGGTCATGGTCAGTTTGGAGATTGCTGGATCGAAATGGAACCGCTTTCCCGAGGCGAGGGGTTTGTATTCGAAGATGCCATTGTGGGCGGCGTAATTCCCAAGCAATACATACCAGCCGTGGAAAAAGGTATTGTCGAATCCTCTGAAAAGGGAGTCCTGGCAGGCTTTCCTTGTATTGATTTCAAGGTAAAATTGGTGGATGGGTCTTATCACGCTGTTGATTCCTCCGAAATGGCATTCAAGGTTGCCGGGTCGCTGGCTTTCAAAAAAGCCGCCGCAGATGCCGAGCCGGTTCTTTTAGAACCCATTATGGAGGTGACTATTACGGCTCCTGATGAATATATGGGTGATATCATGGGCGATTTAAACAGCCGCAGGGGCAGGGTCCTGGGAATGGACAGCAAGGGCAAAAATCAGGTGATTAAAGCTCATGTACCTATGGCCGAAATGCTGAGCTATTCACCTGATCTTCGTTCTATGACCGGTGGACGCGGTATTTTCGCCATGGAATTTTCCCATTACGATGAAGTACCGGCTCAGATCTCTCAGAAAATTATTGAGGCAGCCAGTAAGGAATCATAAACCAAAAAAATCATATATTAGTTTACTACAAGGGCCGTTTTTTTTTGGGGAAACGGCCTTTTTTTTGGGTCGGTGTAAAGGATTTTTTTTGAATAAGATCAAATAATGTATTATGTTAGCTATTTTGACTTATGCAATGACGGGTAACTGCACATCCCCATCGTTGAGCGGTCAAATCCCAAGATACCTAAACAAAATCTGTCTTTTTTTGTGTGGGGTAACAATGCTTTATTGAAATAATATTGAAGCATCCAGATATTAGCAATAAAATCAGAATAATATTAATTTTTTTCATCATAAGAAACCTTCTGCTGTCGGACCTAAAGTCTAGAATATTATGGTTCATCTATTTTTTTTAACCATTTTACAAGTGCCTCTTCATAATTTCCATTTAACACCAGGGCGCAGGCCAACAGTTTCAAGCTTTCAGGAGTATAACGCAAAGATAAAGCTCGACGGGCATGAAAAAGCATGTCATGATATTTTTTTTCAAGATAAGCAAGTTTTGCCCGGGCCATAACCTGAAGATTTTTACGAACAGATAATTTCAGCTCGTTTTCAATATGATCGAGCAAAAGTTCAACAATTTTTCTGTCGAAATCATCCCCTCCCAGATGGTTATCGCCGGTGCTGGCAAGTACCTCAATAATGCCTTGTTCGATCTTTACAATAGAAACATCGAAAGTTCCGCCACCCAGATCATAAACCAGAATTTTTTGTGTATGGGACTGTTCGCTTTCATAGGCCAGGGAAGCTGCAGTGGGTTCATTGATGATTCTTACCATCTCATAAGCATCATTAATTTTTCTGAATGTTTCAGGATCTTTCTCCGGTGTGTATTTTTTTACTTTTTGAAGATATGCCTCCCGGATTTATTGATCTGTCGCATCCAGCGGAAGGTCAAGTGTTAAGTAATAAACCAGCATTATATTTTTCCCTTTACCCTATAAATATCTTGCATTCTTTCGGCCATATAACAGCACCAGTGCTTCGTGGGAAAG
>JAGYNR010000158.1 GCA_018399715.1 Desulfobacterales bacterium
AGAGCTATCCCTTTGGAGAATAGTGAACTGAAAAAACCATTTCTTGCCGAACATGGATTTTGCGTAGTTATTCGTACCATTCGCGGAGAAGAAGAGCACAATTTAATTTTCGATTTTGGCTTTTCCAAGGACACAGCCGTTAAAAATGCTGACGCCCTTAATTTAGATCTGAAAGCTATGGAAATGGGAGTCCTTTCCCATGGTCACAACGATCATTTTGGTGGAATCGTGGCGGTTGGAGAAAGAATAGGGTCTTCATCAGGATTGCCATTGATACTCCACCCATCCGCTTTTCGTAAGCAACGGCACTGGTCTGTCGACAAATCCCAAAAAATAATTCTACCAAGCCCTGATCGTAATTGTATTGAAAGAGCCGGCTTCAAAATTATTGAATCAAAAGAGCCCTACCCTCTTTTAGAAGGGGATGCCCTATTTTTGGGTGAAATCCCTCGGAAGTCAACGTTCGAAGAAATTAATCCTTGTAATTATTTCATTAGAGATGGTGAAGAGATTATTGATCCTATTGAAGATGATACTGCCGTGGTAGTTCATGTTTTAGGAAAAGGTTTAGTGGTCATCTCAGGATGTGCTCATGCTGGCATAGTGAACACTGTCGAACATGCCATGAAAATTACTGGAGTCCATAAACTGTACGGAGTTATGGGCGGATTTCACCTTTCAGAACCAGGATTCAATTTTGATGAGATTATCGAGCAAACTGTTCAGTCAATAAAAAAATTGGCCCCGAACTATGTTATTCCAACTCATTGCACGGGACGAAAAGGAATTCTTAAATTCGAACACGAGATGCCCGATCAGTTTATTGTTAATATGGTCGGAACGAAGCTCATCTTTTAAAATGATTGGAATATTTTATGCTATCATGATATTTTTTTCACAGCCAGCAATAATACCCATGGCGCTATTCCGAAAACACAATTCGGTGTAAGCGCCATGGGCCATTTTTTACCACTATTTATGAATAACGCCTTATGACTGATAATCCTGAAGGAGCCCATCTGAAATTCATTGAAGAGTTAAATATCTCCAGTAAAGAGTTGATCAACGTAATGATCAATTTCGATGATGGGGTATTGATTGCCGATGCAAAAGGAAAGGTTCTCTTCTACAATCAAGCTATGGCCAAGATTGACAGCCTTGAACGAAAGTCGGATCCTCAAAAGAAACAAATATCAATGTTAAATTGATAAGCTCTGTAAATATCGATCCCGAACAAGCGATTTCAAAGTCGACATTACGAATGGATTTGTTTTACCGCCTTGCTGTGGTCTTAATCTCGATTCCACCGCTAAGAGATAGAACTGAAGACATCCCCGGATTGGTCGATCATTTCATCCGAAAATGCAATAAAAAATTAAATAAAAATTTAAGCAGTATATCCAATAATGTCATGCAGCTTTTTATGTCTTACTCATGGCCTGGTAACGTCAGAGAATTGGAGCATGTGATTGAAGGGTCAATAAATATGGTGGAAAAAGGTAATGTCATTGATGTATATAGTGGACCCCAATGCCTGAACAGGATTCAATCGATGTTCCATTTCAGATCCTTCGTGCACTCAAAATCGGATTATGTGTCAAGACCTACCGGGCACATATGACATTTTTATCATAAAGCTCACACATCAGTGATAGGTCGGTAAGACTCCTTTTTGATTTTTGATCTCTGTCCACTTCACCTTCCCGGTAGCCTGGTCCAGGAGTGCAATATTTACCGATACAAAGTAATACCCCCCGCCCTTTTTCGTAAAGGGCCAGTCTTTACGAACTTCTACCGTCTCGCCCCCGCCTTTCAGGAGCACCACCTCCTTGTGACGTATGGTCGTCCAGTGCTCATATACGCCGGCACGCATGACCACATGCACCTTGATCGGCCAGGTCGAGTCGTTCTTCAGCGTGGCATGCAGGTATCCCGGCTCCGAATATGAGTCATAACCGGTATTGATTAGCTGTATGTCGTAGGGCGGGACTTCGGCAGTTGCCTGGTCCACTACCTTTTTTGTGTTTGTGGAGAGATTCGATCCGCCTGTCGAAGGTGTGAGTTGAATCAGCTCAAAATAAAGGGTATCCGATAGATCAGAAGGGAAAAAACTATTGGACAGAATACCGTACTCGGGGTTGATAGGTCTGTCATAGGTTCTTGTCTCCAGCAGGGTCTTTTTCCCACCGGTGTTTTGCCAGACCCTGACCTTGGCGGTGCCGGCTGCTACCTGCCGGTTTTGGGTTGCTTTGATCTTGACCTCCCAGAGCCACTCACCAATCGAATTACGCTTTATGGTGGCACTTTTGAAAGCAATAGACTGGCGCTGCTTTTCATTTTGCTCCACCGGGCTGCGCATCTGCCGCTGGGTATTGGTTTGTTCCGGTTTGATATTTTTGATTGTATTCGAATTGTTCCAAACTGGTGCCTGAACAGAGTCTGCAGCACTTCCGTCAACCGGGACGATGAGCAGGCAGGATAGAAAAAGTATGAGGATGCAAAGAAAATTTTTCATGCAGAGTCTCCTTGTAAAACAAATTTTGTGTTTTCACTCAGTTGCATAAGGTCCATTGAAATTACCAAATAAATAAAAAATTAATAAACTCATTATGGTATGTCAAAGAAAAAAAATAAAAAACAGGATGCCTTTGCCGGTGGCCAGCTGCATGCCCAGAACATCACTGAAAAGGTTGTCGGAGTTACAGATGGTGACACCATCACTGTTCTCCAGGACCGCACTCAAAACAAGATACGGCTTTATAAGATCGACGCCCCGGAATCCGGCGGGGTGGTGGGAACAGGCCTTCAATCTGCCACGTCCGACCTCCGAAAAAGAACTCAAATCTGTCAAAAAAGCCGAGGCAGAACTAAGATTGAAGCTGGCCAAAAAATCTCATGAGTGTCAAAGACTGGAACAGAAAGTAGAGCTGTTGGAATATGCCTTGCCGGCTCAGCGTAAATAGCCGGTTCATCCGTTTAATGCGAACTTTCCATTAAAAAAATTCTTTCCAGCAGTCCAGACGCGTTGAGGAACCAGATTGTTAAAGAAGCTGCCGGAAGTCAGTGCCTTTGCAAAATATTTTAAAATGATGTACTGGTTCAGACAAAATGCTGCCGGGTTATTTATTTTTCTTTTTTTCCCGCTTTTCCTGTTTTTTTTCTTTCGCAGTTTTTTGTGGTTTTTTCTTTACCGCTTTCTTAGTATCTTCCGATTTGGACATTTGGTCTACCTCCCTTAGTTATGCTGATTTTTTTGTATGATATCACCCACTGTGACCTAATACAAACCATAAGAAGTCTGGTCACATAAAAGAAATACATATTTCTTTATTGCTTAAAGCAAAATCAAGCATTTATTTAAAACTGAAACAACTGCTAAATCAACAGAAATATCATAAACAAATGTCAAACGATCATTGAACATATCGTTTTTCTTGACAAACCAAGACAAACCACTTTTAAAAGACCAACTTCATCTGAACAACGAGCGGTTGATCCAAAGGGATGCCATAAGCGGGGTGGGGGAAATTTTAATTGAATCCGGAACAAAAACCCTTCTCTGCCCGGGATCTGACGACAAAGATACGGCATTTTCTGGATCATTCAGCATAACCGGAGAAAATCAGGTTTTTTTCAAGCCCTGGATTATCACTTTAAATGCCGTATTAAGGGTGGACCTGACAAAATCCTTGTGATCATCCAGTTTTTTTTTGGAATCCACCCAGAGCACGATTCCGGCATAGGCCCCCCACAGCACATCCGCCAACGCCACGGGGTGTTCATCAATAAAAATGCCTTTTTCAATGCCTTCCCGGACGACTTCAATGATGGCGCCATGGGCCCGGGCGGAATTCTCCTTGAGCTGCTGCATCATCTCATCGGACAGGTTGTGAAGGGTTTCACCGGATTGCAGGTGAAACAGATTGATCAGAATATTGGGGTCATAATCGTACACATCAATGAAAACATCCCTGAACCGTACTATTTTTTCTTCCACACAGATATCCTGGTTGACCACTTTATGAATCTGGGTGGACAGATATTTAAGGATATCGATGGAAAGCGAAGTATGCAGTTCTTCTTTGTTTTTGA
>JAGYNR010000159.1 GCA_018399715.1 Desulfobacterales bacterium
CCGTCCATGATATTGGGTGCGGGAGGCTTGAGCCGGAGATGAAAATTATGGTTGTAAAAGCGTTTTCAAAATACACCCGGGTTTTTATTACCTCGGAACAGGAGTTGCCGACAGAACTGCAACCGTATCAAATCCCCTGTGGCCCGGAGAAAATCCACGACGCACTTTATTACGCGGACCTGCTGTACGGAGACAGCGCCACCATGGCTTTGGAGGCGGCCTGCCTGGGAACACCGGCTATTTATGTGGATGACCGGGGGCGAGGATATACAGACGAGCAGGAGAAAAAATACGGGCTGGTGTTTAATTTCAGCAACTCCCGGGATGATCAGTTGCGGTCGGTTCAGAAAGGAATTGAGATTCTGAAAATGTCGGAAGCCAGTAGAAGGGTGTGGCGTGATAAGGCTGAGCGGATGATTGGGGAAAAGATTGATTTGACAGAGTTTTTGGTAGAAAAGGTTTTAGAGTTTTAAGGTTTTAGGTTGACTGTTGAAAAATGAGGTTTCTGTTTAAGTGGATTTAAAGGCGATGAAACGGTTGGATGCGGTAGAGTCAGATAAAAAAAGGTTTGAACTGACACGGGAAAAGATCGTCTTTTTGGATTTGCTGATGCTCCTGCTGGCCTTTTTTGCAGTCAATTATTTAAAGCGGGGGAGTTTGAAGTTAACTTGCGAGTATTTTGACCTGCTGGTGGTGTTTTCTGCCTGCTGGATGCTGGCTTCTTTGGTGGGGAAAAAATTTCGGACAATGTCATATCGTGATTTTAAGACCGGATTGCGGACACTGTTTTTGTCCAATTGTTATCTGGGATACTGTATCAGCTTTGTAATCGTATTTTTCGGAATGGAGATATATTCCCGGATACAGGTATTTGGAACCTGCCTGATGCTGCTTGCTTTAAATATGGTAATGTGGTTCCTGGGGCATCGGAGATTGGTAGGTGCCGGCGGAAGCGATGCAGAAACGAGCTCTTTGAATAATGGGGTCACCCTGGAAGCATTTCCGGTTCATTACCGCCTGCTGGTCTCGGATCTGATTTTGCTGATAGTCAGCTTCTGGGTGGTGAATTGGTTAAAACGAGGGCACCTGGGGCTGCCGCCGGAATACAGCAAGCTGCTTCTGATTACCATTGCCCTGTGGTTTTTTACCAGCCTCGCTACCCGGAAATTTGTCACAGGAGCTTTCAAAAATGGTTACGATGCCTTCTGGCAATGGCAAAAAGCCGGCGTGATAATGCTGTCCGGGATGGCGGTTTTAGTTTTTGCCTTTCGTCTGTTTTATTATTCCCGGTTTCAAGCATTTGGAACAGTCTTGCTGCTGATGATACTGGAGTGTGTATTGCTGGTAATTGTGTTTGGCAACCGGGCGAAAAGTCATCAATCCAGGGATGTGGAATCTGCAGAACAGGTAGGCCGGATTCTGGATCAGGAGCCGGTGGATACCGATATAGATATCGAGTCCATTCGGCGGCAACTGATGGCACCGGCAAAAGAGAAATTAAAAAAACAGTTGGAAGCCGTTGATTGGAATATATTTTCGTTTCTGGAAGAACATGTACCGCTGGAGGAAATTCTGTGGCTGGAAACTGAGGTGTCGCAAAGCTGTGAGCCGGTGTTCCGGCAACCACATATGACCGATGTGCCGCTGCGGCTGTTTATCAACCTGCAAAAGTTAAATGATGTGCGCCGGCTGAACCAGTATTTTTTGAATTTGTATCAGAGGATGCTGGCCGGCGCGTATTTTGTGGGGTATGCGCATACCATTCGTACTCATCATGAATGGGTATACGGTAAATTTCCACGGCTGATGGCCCATATTATTTACACTGCTGATTTTGCAATAAACCGCGTGATGCCCAAGTTGCCCGGAATCAAGCAGTTCTATTTCATGCTGACCAAGGGGAAAAACCGGATCATTTCCCGTGCGGAACTGTTGGGTCGGTTGTCCTTTTGCGGGTTCGAGATTGTGGCCCAGAAGGATTTTGAAAAACGCTTCTGGGTGATTGCCAGGAAAGTCAAAAAGCCTTCTTTTAACAATAATCCTACGTATGGGCCGCTGGTGACACTGGAGCGATATGGTTATCAGGAGGAAATCATTAAGGTGCACAAGATGCGGACCATGCATCCCTATTCGGAGTTTCTTCAGGATTATGTGT
Organism: Desulfobacterales bacterium; assembly: GCA_018399715.1. Lineage (GTDB taxonomy): Bacteria > Desulfobacterota > Desulfobacteria > Desulfobacterales > SKZT01 > M55B149. The sequence continues at coordinate 2,156 of JAGYNR010000159.1, forward strand.
TTGCTGAGCAGGGGTTGGAGGAAGGCGGCAAGCTCAAGGATGATTTCCGGGTGACCAGTTGGGGGCGCTGGTTCCGGAAACTGTGGATCGATGAGTTGCCAATGTTATATAACTGGTTGAAAGGAGATCTGAAAATCGTTGGGGTTCGGCCATTGAGCCGCCATTATTTAAGCCTGTATGATAAAGATTTGCGGCAGATGCGGCTGCAGACCAAACCGGGGCTGATACCGCCTTTTTATGTGGATTTGCCAAAGACATTTGAAGAAATTTGTGAGTCGGAAAAAAAGTATTTGCAGGCGTTTTTGAAAAACCCCGTTAAAACGGATATTTATTACGGCATAGTGGCTTTGTATAATATTTTTGTGAAGAAGGCGAGAAGTAACTGAAAAGATGAGGAAATAAATGCCGATTTATCAAAGTTATATAAACCACGATCAATTAACGGATTTTCAGTTGTTTTTATCGCTGATTCGGGCTGATGTAACAAAAGAGCCGGTAAACAGGAATGTTTTGTTTCCAGGGAACAGGGATGTAAATTGGCGGTTGCTTTCAAATCTTGCGCGGAGACATCGTGTTTTACCGGTTTTTTATGCCAATATCAAACAGTTGGATCTTCAGGAAGTGTTGCCTTCGACTGTGCGGGAATATCTTTATAATCAATATTTACAGATTATTAGTATCAATTTGCGGTTATGTAAAAAGCTGACAGAAATTCTGACGATTTTTGAAAATCTTGATATACCGTCGGTCCCGTTCAAAGGACCTGTGTTGTCCTGCAAATTATACGGGGACAGTGCGTTGAGATATTCTCAGGATTTGGATATACTGGTTTCTAAAAAAAAGGTTGTTTCCGCAAGAGATGCTTTGTTGAAATCGGGGTTTATGTTGCCCGATAAAGATTTGTACCAGGGTCAGTTTAAAAAGTTCATGGGATATGGGCGGGAATGTGATTTGATTGACATGTCCGGCAATGCGGCGGTTGATTTGCATTGGCGGCTGATCGGTGATTTACGCCGGCCCTATGATTTTGAGTTCTGTCAAAAACGAATGGAAACGATGTCGTTTAATGGTTCCAATATTTATTGTTTGTCGGAAGAAGATACCCTTTTACATCTGTGTCTGAATGGTGCCGGTGATATGTGGCACAGCCTGGAACAGGTGTTATGCGTCGCTGACTTTATTAAGCGTCATCAGCACATTAATTGGGAATTGCTCCATCGATTGGCCGATCAATTACATTGTAAAAGAATACTGTGTCTCGGACTTTTTCTGGCCAGGGATATGTTCGGCATATCACTGCCCTGCAAAATCATCGATCATTTTAAAAAAGATAACATCATTGAAAAAATTACCCGGGAAATTTATGTGCACCTTTTTCAAGGAATAACAAAAAATACGTATATCGAAAAAAAAGCTGCGCAGATTCCTTTCCATCTGAAAATTCGGGAGCATCCCGTGGATAAATTTTTATTTCTTTTACGTCGTATCTTTATCCCTACGCAAAAAGATTGGAAAAACCGGTCAATAGATTCCCGCTTTTTGATTTTTTATCACATACTGCGACCTTTTGATTTAATAGTTGAACTGGCAAGAGCAAAGCGGATTTAACCTAATTCCGGGGGTAATTCCGTAATTCCTAATTCCGGGGACACAATACCTGGGAATTCCGGGGACACAATACCTAATTCTTTGGTTTCGGCCTGGGCTTTTGGGGCCTGAAGTTACGGCCTGTCATCTTTTCCACGCTATCCGGAAAGTATTAGTTCCCCAGTGGGCGTCTGTTTTTGCTGTGCATTTTGATGCTGTCTTGGTCGGCTTCCGGCATTCCTGATGCCATGAGCTGATCCCGGAAAAGAT
>JAGYNR010000016.1 GCA_018399715.1 Desulfobacterales bacterium
GTAGCAATACTGATTTACTATCAATGGAAACGCCCGCAGGTGGATAGTTGCGCCCGAAAACAGGCGATTTTTCTATAGAAGGTAGAATTTTCGAATGTCGGCGGCAAGGGTAGCGCATGAAGGAACTCCATACAATGAGCAGGGTTCATTTCTTTTGAAAATGATGCTTTTTCGTTCAGACACTATTTATAGCTGGACTTTGATGCCGAACTACTTCCATATTTTTGTAAATCAGAATGAACTGAAATAAACCATCGCCAATCTGTTGTGAGGAACTGAAATCCATTTACTTGTCTTATTCCATCGTTTTTTGTCCTGAAAAGTCGGAAAAATAATAGCGTAGATCGTATCATTCATTTGTCCAAAAATCTCTGTTTAAAGCTATAAGCGAATTTTCATTTTGGCACAGCAGTTGCTAAAACAATCTCTGAAGTATCAACGAGGTAATAATCACTTAAAAAAGGACATATGCATGAAAAACATTCTTGTTATCGATGATGATCCGGATGTTGTTTATTTTCTACATGAAGCGTTGAGTATTAAACAATTTTTTGTTGATTTTGCTTTTGACGGTGAGGAAGGCTTTAAAAAATATCTGAGTGACCATTTCGACCTGATAATTATCGACATGCAAATGCCTAAATGTAACGGTAATGAAGTTGCAAAAAAAATCAGAGAGTTAAATATCAATCAGTCATTTTTAATCGGTATTTCCGGATTACCAGGAAAAATATTAAAACACTATTATGACGACATAATTTACAAACCATTTCGTTTGAAAATCCTGTTAAATAAAGTTCAAAAACTCCTCCATAAAAGGGAAGAACCACAGAATTTTGCATTTCGGCCGCCAGGATATCAACAAAGCAATATCTTATCGAATCGATTTTCATGAAACTCGATAGTTCACAGCAACTATGACGAACAACAGCATGTAATGCCATCCAGTTGTCATCGCTGTCAAAGTATCCGGGATTTGCTTCTAATAATACCCGGCCTTTGGCTTCATGATTATACGTTTGAAAAAATTAGCAAAAGGGAACATGGTCTTGACCGTGTTCCTTTTTCGTTTTGATAAATGAGCTAAGTGAGGGCTTTACGAATTTTTTCAGACAGCTCATCAAGATTGAAAGGCTTTTGAATGAACCCGCAGCATCCTTTTTCCAGTATCTGTTCCGCCTGTCCATTAAGACTATAACCGGAAGAAAGAATCACCGGAATCTCTTTGTTCATCAACTTCAGTTGGTCAAACGTCTCTCCCCCGCCAATACCTGGCATAATCATATCTAAAATCACCAGATCAATTGTTTCACCTTTTTGACGAATGATATCAATTGCCTCCTGACCACTGCCTGCACAATAGACTTTATAGCCTAATACTTTCAGCATTGGTTTGGTCACTTCCATAATCACCGGTTCATCGTCAACCAGGAGTATAGTTTCATTTCCCCCAACAGGAAGTTTGGAAGATCCCATTTCTTTGGTCATATGTTTGTTAGAAACTGGGAGATATATATTAAATGTGCTGCCCTTTCCCTTTTCGCTGTATGCATTGATAATACCGTTGTGGTTTTTGATGATACCATATGTCGAGGCCAATCCCAAACCGGCGCCGCGTCCCATATCCCGGGTCGTAAAAAACGGATCGAATATCCGTTTCAAGGTTTTATCATCCATTCCGACACCAGTATCAGTTACCGAAATTTTAACATATTTTCCTGGTCCAGCCTTAAATGGTTTAACATAAGTTTTATCCAAAATGATATTTTCGGTTTGAAGATACAGATCACCTCCTGCCGGCATGGCATGCCAGGCATTAACGAATAAATTCAGCAACACCTGTTCGATTTGCCCCGTATCAACTTCCACGGTCCATAGGTTTGTTGCCAACATTTTGACAATTCTGATTTCTTTATGGGTACGGCCAAACATTTGAATGCTATGTTCCACAACTTTATTAATATCCACTGGTTTTACGATATATTTCCCGCCTCTTGCAAAGCCCAGCAGTTGCCGGGTCAAATCTGTTGCGCTTTTTACATACTCTTCAATGCCTTTTATATGCTCATAAACAGGGTTTCTCGAATTGATATCCGACAACATCAGCGACGCCCGTCCCTGTATTCCCATGAGCAAATTGTTAAAATCGTGTGCGATACCTCCTGCAAGTGTTCCGATAGCTTCCATTTTCTGTGACTGTTGAAGTTGAGCCCAAAGTTTTTTGGTTTCGGTGATATCACGAAGAATTACCACCACACCTGCAGGATTTCCAAGATGATCTATAAATCTGGCGGCGCTGATACTGACGTCAATTAATCGTCCATCATTGCTGTAGCGTTTTGTTTCAATGCCTTGACAGATTTGTCCTTTCTGAACGATATTTTTAATATGCTGCGTCGTAATTTCTTTTTCAGATTCGGGGACAAAAGGAATCCGTCTTCCCTCAACATCCGCCAACGTGTAGCCAAACAAACGGGTAAAGCCAGGGCTTACATATTTAGCATTTCCCTGAAGATCATAAATGACAATGGCATCCGGAGATGAATTTAACAAGGACTGATACAGTTCCTCAGAGCTTTTGGATTTACGGTATAAATTTTCGTACCGAATTTTGCTTTGCTTTAATTCCAATGTTTGTTCATCAACCATTTCCGCCAGTTGATTACGATGTTTCCGGATCTCTTCTTCCATCTGTTTCCGCCGGGTAATATCAATAATCACGATTAAAACCCCTTTAAGACTTCCCTTTTTATCTTTGATCGGTGTAGCGATATGATCGATATAAATAGTCTTTCCCGTTACATCAACCCGTCGATGTTCGCTTCTTCCACTCTTATGGCCGTTGTATACCATCTTAGCCGGACAATCAGGACATACGCTATTCCTTCCAGCAGCAACCGAATAACAAAATTTACCCTTGGCATTTTTACCATAGATTTTTCTGGCTTTCTGATTGAAGGCGATGACACGATAATTTAAATCCAACTCCCAGACAGCAATATCCATTACATCAATCAGGTCACCAAAGGATTTACCAAGAAAATCGGTCATTCTAGCCCTGATTTCCCCGATTGAATTTTTTGTCGATTCTAAATTTTCAATCTGGCTCAAAAAGTTATTTTCTTTGGATGATGTCGGATCTTTCACGTTGCGAACACTCCGGTTGTTTAGCGGATATTAACCTTTTAATTAGATTTACCCTTATTCATTCACTAAATATAATTCAATCATTAAATCATATAATTACTATAGGGAATGAAAATTACAAGAAAAAAAATAAAGGACAATCAAAAGGGAGGATTAGGTTTATGTATGAAGAATAAATCCAGAAGGAAGAGATTCACCGAATATGGCGCTTTCTTCCTGTTTTTCCATCGGCACAACTTCTTCGAGATAACGCATATGAGGTCTAAAAAAATCGTCTTGTTTCATCCAGTTTAAAATACGCTGGATCACAGACATATCCACATCACGGCTACGGTCTCTTGTTCTTCTGGCTATCTGGGCCAGCGCCACACCAACTGGCCTTGGGTTTGGCCAGTTGTGATCTAAAAGGGTTTCTATCCATTTTCTTATCTCTTGGGGGTCAATAACACGGTCAGCAGGACCATATAGAAGCACCCGCGCTCCCAGGCGGGAAAGCGCCCAGAAGTGCTGGGGTTTGGCTGTTTTGGGAGAAATTTCAGAGAGAAGCTGACAGCCCCATTTTATTTTTTCTTTTGTATACAGCAATTCCATGTTGGCTAACGCCATCCACATTTCTAAGTGTTCCTGCGGTGAAATTTTAACTTTTTTCTTTTTTTTGGGAATCATAACCGTCGTCAAATCCTGACTGAATTGCCGTTGTTGTCCGGATTTGAGGCCACCAGCCACCCGTCTCCAGAGAATCCACCACTCGGAGCGAACCTGGACATTTTTAGGAAACTGTTGGCTCTCCTGATAAATTTTCCATATTCGTTTCATTCTTTGAGGATCAAACCCTTCTCCGAATCCGGGTCTCATGCAAAACCCGGTCAGGTTCAACCACCGGCTTTCATGAATTGGCGTGTTTTTCCTGGCGGATGAAAAACCAATCAGTTCGTCTGCGAGATCCCGGATAAATCCCAACGGCCATCTATCTTTGGATTTGCCAACAACCGTGTTGATATCCTTTACCAGAGATTCAAGCCGATCGGAAGCTGTCCTTTGTGAAAACGCAGCATTTATTCTCTCCTTCGCCCCGGAGACCACGGTTTGCTCAAAAATTTTTTCATCATAAACTTCGGATGGACCGATAGCATCACGAAGCTGAAATTGTAGTTGCCATCTGTGATTGCTGATCTGTGACCGGCACCAAAGCGTTAATGTCCCCATCTCCGTAAATGTTGCCTCTATTCGAACCGGGATTTGAGTTTGTACCTCTTTTTTACCGAATTGAATGATCGTTTGAAGTGGCGGAAGAGCGGTCATGGTTTGATCAATTTCAATAATATCCCCTGCCTGATCACCTGAGCGATAACTAGAGCTATACAGATCAAATCTGACCGGTTGATTTGCCAGCACCTCGAATTTTAAATCTTTTAATTCAATGCAGCTTCCTTCATCGAGCCCTCTTTCTACCAGACATATGGCCTTGCCGGTTTTCATTTCCCCGGATGCTTTATCGCGGGTTAAAATGCCCATATAATATGCCCGGGCACTTCCACTGCCAACACGAACACCTTCACCGATCTTGACCAGTCCGTAATATGATGCTCCCAGTGCAACAGCAAGATCAGGAGTGGGATTTTCCAAAACGCGAGGGCTGTCCATATCCGAAACACCAAACCAGTTCCGGATAGCGGATCTGATTCGTTCCTGAACAATGGTCGGTTTCAGAGAACCCCCGTTAAAAAGTATAAGATCGGGTGCGATATTTTCTCGCCCCAAAACGGCCTTGACATCCTGGCGATGTTGTTCAAGAAACCAACCCAAATGCTTTGTAACAGCCGGTTCCTGTTCATAAGGTAATCCAAATTCCGTAATACCGGACCGAACTATCCGTTTTTTTTCTTCCCGCGGTTTAGCTATCGGGAAAAAACCTTCTATCACGGTTTCCTCTACGGTCTTTCTGTCCAGATCTGCTGAGATCGTCCCTGCAATGAGCTTGCTTCCCTCCCCCATAATTGTAATTTTGGAAACTGCCTCCCGCCCTTCCAGAATAGATTCTTTGGCTTCTCTGCATTGATGGCAAAGCGCCTTCCAACGGTCTGCGGTCAAAGATAATTTTCGTTTACTAAATTGCATCTCGATTTGCCTGGCTAGTGCCAGATCGATATTATCGCCGCCCAAAATCAAATGGTCGCCCACTGAAATCCGTTCGAACCGGGGACTTCCTTCAGCTTCCCGCAACGTAATCAGTGTAAAGTCAGTAGTCCCTCCCCCGACATCACAAACCAAAATCAACTCATTGGGGTTGACAAACTTATTCCATTCTGTTTCGTGGCGGATCAACCAGCTATAAAAAGCAGCAAGAGGTTCTTCCAAAAGCGTGACATCGCGCAGTCCTGCCATGGCAGCAGCTTTGACAGTCAGATCTCGTGCTACCTGATCGAAGGAGGCCGGCACGGTGATAATAATCATTTGGTTTTCAAAGAGATCTTCATCTTCACCAGCGGCGATGACATGGTTCCAGGCATTTTTGATATGTTCAAGAAAGGCAGCAGTCGCCTGAACCGGTGAGATTTTATAAACCTCATTTCCGCTGCCCCACGGCAAAATTCTTGCCCTGCGATCCACATTGGAATGACACAGCCAGCTTTTTGCCGATGAAACAAGTCTGGCCGGCACTCTGGCGCCATGATCCCGCGCGAACACGCCAACAAAATTCTGAACTTTTTCAGAATCCTTTTTCCAGGGGATGACAATTGCTTCCCGGGAAATATCGTAAGAGCCGGAAATATATAAAAAAGAGGGAAGCACCGGCACCCGGGTCACCTCCCCGGGACCTGTCAATTGAGGAATTTTAAATAGCTTGATCTTCCGTTCCTCCGATTCCCCTCTTAAATCCACATAGGAAACAGCAGAGTTTGTGGTACCGAGATCAATACCAATAATGTAGCGATTTTCAAACTCCACTGCTTTCCTTCTCCCGGACATTAAATTCCAGTTTCCACCGGTTCCCGTCCTGTCTGGATACACACCAGAGTTCCAAAGTTCCGATTTCGGTGACCCTAACTTCCAGATAAACCGGAATGATATTACCGTGATTGCCTTCCAGCGTCGCTTCCAAAGTAGTTATCTTTTCAATTTCTCCCTCCCAGTCCTCTACGATGGTTCCCACTTTGTCATTATGACGCTTGATAGAACCCAGAAAATCAAATACGACCGGTTCTCCCACAATCAATGCAAACTCCTGGCCCGTGATCTTTTCAGTGGTACCTTCTTCCATACCAAATGATCCCACACAAACGGATTTGATGGGTGCAGGAAGGCCGGGAACCGCCGGCATAGCTGCTGCAATGCCCACATAATAACTTTTGTTTAATCCTCCCCGTATCCGAATGCCCTTTCCTCTTTTGGCAAAACCGAAATAAGTTGCGCCCCTGGCCACAGAAAGGTCAAAATTTACTGCCTGGATTTCTTTCGGCGCCTCACCCCCTTCTTCGGTACTCCATGAAGAGACAATCTCCATAATTCGTTTACGGATCATCCGGGATTTCATAATTCCCCCATTAAATAAAATCTTATTGGGTAAACTGAAATCGCCGGGACTGTCATCGGACAAGCTTAAAAATTTAGCCAGATGATGACTGACAGCCGGATCTGACTCAAATACCAGGCCCATTTCACGAATGCCTGTTTTTTGGACAATCACAGGCGTAGCGGTCTTTTCACATTGGGGGAAAAAACCATCGAGAATAACCTTTTCTATCGTTTCTCTATCCAGGTTGGTTTTTATAGTGCCGCCGATTAAACCGGAACCTCTTCCGAGAATGGTAACCGGATATTCCTTCCGATCCGGCTGAGAAAGCAGTGCCTCTTTTGCCAACCGGCAGCTATGCCACAAACCTCTGACCTGCCAGGAATCCAGTCGGGGTCCTTTTTCCTGAGTAAGCTGTTGAGAAATCGCATAAGCCAGTGCCAGATCCATATTGTCACCGCCTACCAACAGATGGTTTCCTACGGATATTCGTTCCAAAACCAGCTCACCGTGTTCCTCGGTTACTTTGATCAGACTGAAATCCGTGGTGCCTCCACCAATGTCACAAACCAGAACCAAGTCGCCTTTTTTAATCTGTTTTCGCCACACCTTAGCATTGGATTCAATCCATGCATAAAAAGCCGACTGGGGCTCTTCCAACAGCGAAATGTTGGTAAGACCGGCATTCTGCGCAGCTTTAACTGTCAGCTCCCTGGCCACAGCATCAAAGGAAGCCGGAACTGTTAAAAAGATCTCCTGGTTTTGCATTTTCAGGTGCTTTTTTTCTTTACCATCCTGGGTTGCCATGGTGAAATCCCACGCATCACGAATATGTTTCAAAATTTCTGCAGAAGCCTCGACCGGCGATTTTTTTTGCTCAGAATCAGAAATTTCCCACGGAAGGATTGGTTTATTTCGGTCAACCATGGTGTTACACAGCCATGATTTTGAGGAGGATATTAACCGTTGGGGCAGCTCGGCCCCCCGATCCCGGGCAAATTCTCCTACTGCCAGATTGGCCTCATTTTTCCAGGGAAGCTGAAGGCCTTCGGCGGGAACATCATGCTTACCGGGAATCAAGATAAATGATGGCAATACTGCTCTTTTTTCAATGGTACCCGGCGCTACCAGCTGGGGAATTTCAAATATTTTGATGTCGGGTTTCTCATCCGCCAGAGTTTTAATTTCGGCAAAAGAGACGACACTGTTGGTTGTACCTAAATCAATACCGATAATATAAACAGGTTCAGCCATATTTATTACCATTTATTCAAACTGTAATGTAAATCCTAAATCCCGGCATTAAATTTCAATTTCTGCCGGTGCAAGAATTCTAGGGTCCTGGCTGGCGGACAAGGTTGGAAGTTCCACTTTTTTAGCCTGCCAGCCTTTGTGTCTCAAAACACCGCTAAACGGTGGTTCTCCGGAAACATTTCCGGTCAACTTAATGGAGCTGGGCTCAAATCCGGACTCTACCACTATTTCCTCACCCTCGGCTTTATCAATCACCGGCCTGGGAGCAATATTTTTTTCCACAACCTTTTTACAACTCTGGTGAACACTTCGAACCGCCGCGCCTATTTGAGCGTCATCATACTGATCAAGATCTTCGGACAAAAAATCCAGAAAACGGCCTTCCCGCTGTAAAACGGATAATATATACAGGTACATTCTCCTGTCTTGTTCTGCATTTTTTCTTTCATCGACCTTCTCGGGTCTTTCTTCCGACGACGCTATTGGCCTTTCTGATATTTTTGCAGGTTCTACGGCTCGTTTAAACACTGCGCCAGCGGTAATTCTTAAGAAAAGCCATATAAAAAATGTAAATATTATCATGAGTCCGGCTGAAGCAGGAATGAACCAAGTCTTTAGCATTTGCCGGTATTCGTTCATCTGAATCAAAAACTGCTGCATTAAAGGATTATCGGTTTCAGATGCCTTTAAATCCAAAAGCTGCTGCCATATGATGTTATAACCATAATAAAGAAACAAATCAATTATACCGACCAAAACAATCATGAAAAATAAGATAATAAAAAAGGAACGCCATGAAAAGGATTTCAATAAATTCATGCAACCTCTCCTCACCTGCTTAGTTCTTAAGGGATTCAACCATTTTGGGAGGCAACTAATGTTTTCTTCCTACATCCCCCAAAAAAGCTAAAGATTAAAAATATATAGTCATTCTGTCAAGGATCAAAATTCATTATTGATATATTGACAATCTGATTTCAATACGATTTACTTTGTTGTAAAGAACTAATGAAGAACACAAAATGATTCAATAAAGGAAAAAATGAAACCATATAAACATCGATTCGATTTTGAAATTGGCTATCTGGTCAAAAGTCCTTGTAAAAATTGTAAAATGCGCCATCGCTTTCCCGACTGCATCGATGAATGCGAAGTGCTTGATAAAATTCAAACATTGATGAGCGGTGCCGTTTCGAGTACCCGGGCATTTTCAGATTTAGAGTCTTTTGCCATTTCCTCTGAAGATATGCGGCGAAAATAAACTTTTTTTGACTGATCATTAATCATCATGACAGATACAAGCCGATTTTCACCGCCTACCCGACAATGGCTTAAAACAGGGGAGGGAAATTTTACACTCAGACTGGCCGGCCGACTGGATGTTAATACCGCTTCTGCTGCTTTAAAGACAATTGTCCCGGAACTCAAAATACGATCCCCTCTTTATCTTGCCATCAATATTGAGGATATCCATTTTTTTGACGATTTTGGTGCCGTTGTTCTTTTTGAATTAAAAAAACAGACAGAGGATCAAAAGGGAACGGCAGAAATCATCGGGGTTCACAAATCAACGCAATCGATTCTTGACCGGATAACTTTTGAACCCGACAGCAATGAAACAAAACAAACCCCTCGCTCAGACAATTTTCCAGAACGGTTAGGTGAAGCCACGTTTAAATTTTGTTCTAATCTGGGTTATCTACTCTCATTTTTTGGTGCGGTTTTGGTAGCTGTCTGCCATGTTTTTCGTCAGCCAAAACGTTTAAGATTAAACGACATGATCTTCCAGATGGAGAAAACCGGCGTAAATGCGCTTCCCATTGTAGGAATGATCAGCTTTCTATTGGGATTGATTATGGCATTCATGTCATCAATTCAGCTAAAGCAGTTTGGTGCCAATATATATGTCGCTTCCCTGGTAGCACTTGCCATGATTTCGGAACTAGGGCCGATCATGACGGCCATTATTGTTTCGGGAAGGTCCGGTTCAGCGTTTGCTGCGGAGATTGCGACCATGAAAGTTTCCGAAGAAATAGATGCCTTGTTTACCATGGGATTCGATCCGGTTATATTTTTAACGATTCCCAGACTTTTTGCGGCTATCATTGTGGTTCCCATTTTAACAGTGCTTTCAAACCTTTTTGCAATCACAGGAGGATTGGTGATCGGCGTTACCATGTTGAACTTAACCACTGGGTCTTATATCTCTCAAAGTGTAGAGGCGATTACATTGTTTGAAATTCTTTGGGGATTATTTAAAAGCATTGTTTTCGCCGTTCTCATTGCCTGGACAGGATGTCTTAGGGGCTTTCAGGCACGCGGCGGTGCATCCGCCGTCGGTAATGCGGCAACTTCAGCAGTGGTTTCCAGCATTTTTTTAATTATCCTTTTTGACTCCGTTTTTGCTGTTATTCGGAGCTACTGGTGGTAGACACCTGGCATGGAAAAAGAAAAAATCATTCAGGTGAAAAATCTTACGGTAAAGTATGGGGACCATACCATACTAGATAGCGTTTCTTTCGATGTATATTCCGGAGAGATATTGGTTATCCTCGGGGGCAGCGGTTGCGGAAAAACAACCCTGTTAAGACATATGATCGGTCTGGAGACCTCTTTTTCGGGAAGTGTTGCTATTGATGACGAAATGATTACCGATAAAGATGAATCCCAGATGTTCAACGTATTTCAAAAAATTGGTGTTTTGTTTCAGGGCAGTGCACTGATCGGTTCGATGACCATCGGGGAAAATATTGCCCTTCCCTTACAGGAATATGCCAATCTTCCCCAACGTTCCATACAACTTCTGATACAAACCAAGCTTGCCAGTGTAAATCTTCTAGGATTCGACCGCCATTTACCTTCGGAAATCAGTGGTGGAATGAAAAAAAGAGCAGGGCTGGCAAGGGCAATGGCTTTAAATCCGCGAATTCTTTTTCTTGACGAACCCTCAGCAGGATTAGATCCGGTTACATCAGCGGAAATCGATCAGCTTATTTTAAAAATTAATCATGAGCTTTCCACTACCATTGTTATTATCACCCATGAATTAGCCAGTATTTTTAAAGTAGCCAGCCGTATTATTATGTTAGACAAAAGTAAAAAAGGAATCATTGCCGAGGGCGATCCAAACTATCTTAAGGAACATAGTGAAAACCGGCTGGTTCGTCGGTTTTTTAACAGGAATCCGGATTTATAGGAAGAAAAATGGCATCCCGAAAAACAAAATTTTATGTGGGGCTTTTTGTTCTAGTGGGCTTCACGCTCGTAACCGTGCTGATTATTTGGCTTGGACTATCAAATTATTTTGATTCCGGCCATTTATATGCCGTATACTTTGATGAGTCGGTACAGGGATTATCCAAAGATTCCCCGGTAAAATACAGAGGCGTTTCAATTGGACGGGTAGAAAGCATCAGGGTGGCTCCCGACACTACATTAATAGAAGTGATTCTCAACATCGAAACCGGATGGAAACCCGAAGAAAACACAGTTGCACAGCTAAAAGCCGTCGGAATTACCGGTATTATGTATATCGAGCTGGATCTGAAAGAAGAACCGGATATTTCGCCAACATTTACTTTTGAACCGGAATATCCTGTTATTCCCACCAAACAATCAGATATTCAAACCTTCTTATCCGGGCTGCAAGATATTCTGGAGCAGTTCAGAACCTTTGATACTCAGGAAATATCACTTAAAATCAAGCAGACACTGGACACAGTTAACCAAACCTTAAAAGATGCTCAAATGAAACAACTGTCTTCAGATGTTCAGTCACTTCTATTGGAAGCGGAAAAAATTATAAAAGCCCAAAATTGGGAAAGACTGCTGGTAGCCATGGAAAAAACCGGCGGATCAATTTATGATACTGCTGAAGTAGCAGAAATGATGATCTTAGAGATAAAACAAACGATTCATAACATAGATCGAATACTTTCCGATAATGAAACAAAGGTGGCCAGAGCCATTTCCCACCTGGATTCAGCAGCAGGCGAGGCGGATCAACTGATGAAACATGGCATCAGGCTCATAGATAACACAAAAAGCAGTGTTGGCTCCTTACATCATCGGCTGGCGGTTACATTACAAAAACTTGAAACTACAATGCAAAATCTGGATAATTTTGTTAATCGTCTTTCGGATCATCCATCAAAGCTGATATTCGGAAGTCCTCCCCAGGAAAGAAAGGTCATTCGTTAACATGATCAATCCAATAATAGTTCCGATGCGTTGCAACATCAGAAAAACAATTCTTCTGCTGACATTGCTCATCATAATTTTCTCTGCTTTTGGTTGTGCATCCCGGCGGGCCGATGAAATCCAAACCCGGTTTTATACATTTGAATATGACCCACCTACCGTTTCCCAAAAACCTTTTGTTGATGCTTCAGTCAAAATCGAACGATTCCGGTCATCATCTTTCTATGAATCCAACCGGATTGTGTTCAAGAAATATCCGGGTAAAATAGACAGTTATTTCTATCATAGATGGTGGTCCCGGCCATCGGAGCTGGTCACCTATTTTCTGCTAAGGGACATGAGAAGCGCGGGACTTTTCCGGGCGGTTCTTCCTTTTGATACGGACATGCCACATACTCATATCATCGAGGGATATATCGAGGAAATGTATGAAAAAGATGATCCCGATGCATGGTACGCGGTTCTGAGCATCAATATCACGCTGATCGAGGCTGATACAACTGATCCTGTAATCAGAGGTCAGAGGTCAGAGGTCAGAGGTCAGAGAGCATTGGATCATCAATCATCAATCATCAATCATCGATCATCGATCATCAATCATCATAGACTGTTGTTTCAAAAACACTACCACCAAACGGAGCCCTGTGTTTCCAAAACGCCATTGGCACTTGCCGGGGCTATGAGCAAGGCAATGGCAAAGTTGTCCGAATTGATTATTATAGATGTATATAACCGGATATCCCGGTAATCGGTTGACCCTATGGATTTAAGGAGTTTATCGGTTGGCTAAAAAAAAGAAATATCGGGGCTTGCTTCGAAAACTCATTGGTTTTGTAGTGATCGCCGGGGTTCTATCAATTATGTTATACGCTGTTTTCTGGGGAATTGTAGCCTGGGATCAATTTGGAAGCAAACAATGGGAACTTCCGGCCCGGATTTATTCCCGGCCTCTTGAACTATATCCTGGTCTGCCATTGAACCCTGAGCTACTGGAAAAAGAGCTCATACTGATGAGCTATCGCAAAGGCGACAGCATTGACGTTCCCGGTTCATATTGCATCAATAAAAATGTTTGTACTCTGTATAGCCGTCCCTTTTCCTTTCCCGACGGGGAGGAATCCTCCCAAAAAATTCGTATCGAAATTCAAAACGGAATAATATCAGGTTTAACCGATATCGAGACAAATAGAAATATAAATCTTGCCAGGCTTGACCCAGCTCTTATCGGTAGTTTTTATCCGGACAGCGATGAAGACCGTTTGTGGGTTAAATTCGATGATGCGCCTCCCCTTTTAATTCAAACAATTTTAGCGGTGGAAGACCGTGATTTTTATCATCATCATGGTATCAAAATTCTCTCTATGCTTCGAGCGCTCAAAACCAACATTATGGCTGGAAAAGCCATTCAGGGTGCAAGCACGCTCACCCAGCAACTGGTTAAAAATTTGTTCCTGTCAACAGAAAAAACACTTATCCGTAAAATTAACGAAGCAATAATGGCACTTAGTCTGGAACTTTTTTACGATAAAAATAAAATTTTCGAGGCATATATTAACGAAGTTTACCTGGGCCAGGACGGCAATCGTGCTATCCATGGTTTCGGTATGGCCAGCCGGTTTTATTTCGGACGGTCTTTGGATGACCTATGCGCCAGAGAGATAGCCCTGCTGGTAGGCCTCTTAAAAGGACCATCTTATTATAATCCCTACCGGTTCACCGAGCGTGCTCTAAAAAGAAGGAATGTGGTTTTAAGCCTGATGGCTGATCAGATACTTATCCGGCCTTCCGAGGCTCAACAGGCGATGAAAAAAGATTTAGGTGTCATTTCCAATCCTCAATCCGGAATTTCTCCATTTCCATCATTTCTGGATTTTGTCAAGCGAAATCTCCTGCGCGAATATGATGAAACAGATCTTGAAACAGAGGGACTTCGTATTTTTTCCACGATGGTCCCCAAAATTCAGTTTGCGGTTGAAAAATCAGTAAAAAATCGACTGGAAACAATAGAACGATCAAAGAATCTCCCGTTTAACTCACTTGAAGCGGCTGTCGTCATAACAGGCGTTGGGAACAATGAGATTGTTGCGCTTACCGGTGGACGCAACCCGAAGATAAAAGGGTTTAATCGCGCGTTGGATTCCCGTCGCCTTTCAGGTTCCCTGATCAAACCGGTGATTTATCTTTCTGCGTTGGCACAATCTGAGAAATATACGCTGATTTCATCTTTGAACGATTCGCCGATTCAGGTGAAAACCAAAAACGGCGTTTGGGAGCCAAAAAATTATGACAGACAATTTCACGGAAATGTTCCGCTTTTCGAAGCGTTATCTAATTCTTACAATGCAGCAACCGTTCGGCTGGGAATGGAAATGGGGCTTGACACTTTTTTCGAGACGCTTCACAAACTGGGCATCCATAAAAATTTACCACCATATCCGTCGGTTTTGTTGGGAGCTGTCGGAATTTCTCCATTGGAGGCGGCTCAAATGTACCAAACCTTTGCGGCTGGCGGATTCTTTTCTCCGGTTCGCGTCATTCAGGCCGTTTGTCGTCCCGATGGACATTTGCTTCAAAGATATCCGCTTACTGTAAACGAAACTATCAACCCCGATACGATATATCTTTTAAATAAAGCGCTTCAAATTGTCATTTCAGAGGGCACCGGCCATTCTCTCAACCGTGTTCTTGCTGAAAAACTGACCCCTGCCGGAAAAACCGGCACTACTGACGACTTAAGGGATAGCTGGTTTGCCGGATTTACCGGTGACTATACCGGGGCGGTATGGGTCGGGCGGGATGACAATGCGCCCTGCGGTCTGACCGGAGCTTCCGGAGCTATGCAGGTATGGGGAGACATAATGGCAAAAATATCAACTTCACCGTTACAATTATCAAAACCGGATAACATTATAATTACCACAATAGACCCAATTACTGGCTGCCGAACAGAGAAGCATTGTCCTGGTTCATTTTCATTTCCGTTTATAGCCGGATCAGAGCCAAAAGATTTTGTTCCCTGTGAAGTTAAAAAATCCGAAAATTTTTCAGAATCCGGAAAAACCGAGAAACAGGATACAAAAACACAAAAAACTGTTCCCTCTAAAATTTTTCAATGGTTTAAGGAACTTTTATGAGCATCTGCAAATCAAACTACTTACCGGCTGTCCTGATCATCATTTTACTTACCGGCTGTGCTGCCAATAAGCCGGTAGTTAACAATTATCCGCCTCCTTCTGTATATGACAGACCCATTTCAACCGGGATGGTCTATCCTGAAGAAAAGACTTCATCTGATACAAATAACCGGCTGATAGCTGCCATATCACCATTGAAGTGTCAGGCATTGGAATACCTGGCAGACGGTGACATCGGAAAAGCAGAGGCAACTGTAGAAAGAGCAATTGCAATCAGCCCGAACAATGCGGAGCTATGGAGTCTCCTGGCAAAAATTCAGTTAACAAAAGGAAATTGGAACCAGGCAAAACAACTTGCTGCCAAATCTAATCTTCTTGCCGGCGAAAACCGGGAGTTAAAGGCAAAAAACTGGCAAATCATAGCAGAAGCATTAGAGCATCAATAACAGCGATGATATTTCCCCAAAAGCCATTTAAAACTAAACTGAGCGGTTTTAAAATATTGACCGCGTTAGGAATCCTTTGCTATGTAAGGAATATGGGGTTTTTTGTTACATATTTTTAGAAGCTAGGTAGATAATTATGAATAAATTTACGATTCGGAACTAAAATACAAAAAAATGAAATTACCAATTTTTAAATTGTTTATTTGGGGTCTATGTGTGTTATTTTTGGTTAATTGCAGTAAAATAACCAATATGACTTCCAGGAAAATGTTTGTTGAACGGTTGGATTCTTATAAACGATCAATTCTCTGGTCAGATTTCGAGACCGCATCAATTTTTATAAAACCACAACCCCAAAAAAAACAATCATTTAATAAAGATTATAACCATATAAAAGTCACCGATTACCAGGTAAAAAACATAAAAATCATTGGTGATCTGGAAATTATCAATCAGGAAGTAGAAATTCGCTATTATCGATTATCTGACATGGTTGAAAGATCCATAACGGATATTCAAACCTGGGAATGGGAACCCGAAGCAAAACTTTGGTATCTGGTCAGCGGGTTGCCGAACTTTCCGTAGCTAAAAAATTAATCCATCTTTTCAATCCGTTATTTTTTCAATTTCTTGACAAAATGGTACCATATATTTAATCTCAGTGAAAAGTATCAACTGAAATTTTAACATTGAGACGATAGGGTATTGCGTTGCCAATAACCAAATTTTTTTATAAAATTAATCAAAATGTCATCGACCTGAATTTAAATGAAATTTTTTCATAACACCATAATTCCAGGCTGCCAATGGAATGATGGACAGTGGAGAGTGCCGGTCAGTTTCCTCAAACTTCCGGATATTCCTGAAGGTAATGATTACGACATAAGCATTTTGACAGAAGATGAACCACATGAAAAATTCTCGGAGGATGATCGGTTTATATGTTGTGCACAGTGTCTGCAGCCCATTACCAGGGTAGCTGATAAAATAACCATGCAGGGTATGCATCATCACACCTTTGCAAATCCTCAAGGAATCGTTTTTGAAATCGGATGCTTTCGGGAGGCGATGGGTTGCAGAAACACGGGATTTCCAACAACAGAGTTTACCTGGTTTCCAGGTTATGCATGGCGAATTGCCGTTTGCAAAAAATGTATGCTTCATTTGGGATGGATGTATGCTGCTACTGGAAAGGAGAGTTTCTTTGGATTGATTGTTAACAGACTTTTATATCCCGATAAATCTTAAAACCATACAATATACATTAGACAAGGATAAAAAGAATCGAGATGAAAAAACAAAAGGAGTTCAATCATAATTTTTTGTCACAATTTTCCAATGAAGTTTTGTCAAAAGGTGCGGAGGCGGTACTGCCTCAAAACCTTTCTGGAAAATGGCTAAAGAGAATTCAGAAAATGGCTGATGAATTTTTGGATGAAAACTTTGAGGGAAAAAATTGCTCGGAGATCTCAGACGTTACATCACCAATTTTTAGTGCCTGTGTTGCAGAAATTGCCAAACATAAAAAAGGGGTGGATATACAAAATTCCCAGGAGCTTTTTGTCAAATATTCAACTATTTATGCCATTTCCATTACCATGGAAACCATGCGGCGAAATGCTGGTTTAAATTTTGAATCGCCCACCCTGAAAAATATATTTTCTGATAAACGGTTACATGATTTGAAAAAACAATATTCCCATCTTGGAAAATTCTTTCAGCAGGTCTGCCTGGATTCCGAAACAGATCAATAAGGGACGTTGTAAGGTAAAGCCACTGCGATTGTGTTTTTTTATTTTGTTAACAGTTTTTGAATATAACCCATAAGGGAGGAATTGGTACAAACCTCGTAGTATTTCCTTGAGTCCCGCTTCGATTCGCTGGGATTGGTTGCAGTAAGAGGGGAAATCAGTCCTTCTCTGATGATCAGACGTTTGAAATCGCCTGTTATCGTAGGATATTTCCCGATATATATTTTTAACCGTTCTCGGGAAATATCGGGCAAAACAGCCTCTACAGCTTTAAGTTCGATTTCGCCGGCTAACTTTTCAAATGCTGCGGGACTTAACTCAATTCCGTTCACATTATATCTCAAATACACATCATCACAACTGCTAAATGTAAGTTGTCTGCTCTGTTTTGTCTGAAAAACATACAGATTGAAAGGTTTTTGTGCATTTTTCATATGTTTACGTAAAATGTAGGAGCATCCGGATAACCGGTCCGCCTGGTTGATAGCTGGTGAAATCATAATTCGGTTTTCACCGTCAAATAAAAATGCCGGAGGACCTTCGTAAAAACAGATACCAACGCCCAGTTCGAGAATTGGCAAGCATTTCTTTTTACTTTGAACATTGTATCGACGCACGATTGACAACATATTCATGGCCAGACCGCACGCCCGCGCAACGCTGTACCATCCTTCAGGAGAATCTTCATGTTCATAAATTGCCAATATTATGGCATCACCTTCAATAAATACCTTTACGGCACCATACTCGGACAAAATATCAGTAATGGGGTCAAAAAAGTTAAGGCTAAAATATGAAGCCGGGTTGAGCTGCCGTTGTCTTAATTGATAAGTTATATTGGTAGAACCTCTAACATCGGCTTTGATAATTACATGGTTGACGATAGGCTTTTCCTGTAACACGGCCTCTTGGGGCAAAAGATACTCAAAAAGCGTTCGGTTAATCCGGGACAAATTGATAATTTTTTCGTCCCTGGCGAGGTTCACATAATCCATGGCTTCTTTCAGTACCTTATAATTTTCAAGATCCCGGTGATAACGAATGAATCCCTTCAAGAATTCAATAAAAAGCTTTTTCCTTTCACGCCTGGTTTTTTTTTCCAGCGAAATTGTCTGTTTTTTCAGAGATTTAATAGTAAAACTTTTCCGGTAAAATTTTTCCGATCGTTTCAGACGCCTCACAATACTGCGTCTTTTAAGTGGATTTATTAAAAACTGGGCGACCTGATGGGGTACTAGCGGTGGGCAATATTCTTTGACAATGGGCTGGATCTCATAAGCAGCTAAAATTTTTTTGATAAGTCCTTTTTGATTGAAATTATAATAAAAAAATTTCAGCAGTTTTTTTTGGCTTTTTATTTTTTTTTTCAAAATGTCGAGTTCATTTTTATGTGTCTTTTTTCTTTTTGCGGTTTTATATTTTTTTTGAGTTATAAAATAGTTGAGAAGTTTGTCGATATTGCCAACCTGCTTCATCCAGCTTTCGATTCTGGCTTCAAATTCAACCTCGGTTTCTCCTTGTTTTTCTCTTTTATTTTTAAACTCTGATTCAGCCACGTATCTGAATAAAAACCGTAACATATTAATGAGTTCAAGGTATCTGTCAGGATCATCAAAACGTCTGCCGAGTAAGATCTTGTATTCCTCTAACATAAAAAAATCATCACGGACATCTTCAACATGAAGAATCGGATTAGTAAAAAAATCCGAATGAATCAAGGCGTTAGAACCAAAATTAATTTCTCTGACCTCTTTGATTTGCTTGCCCTGAATCTTAGTAAGGTATTCAAACAGTTCGAAACCAGCACTTCGTAAAATAACAGGTCGGTTAAGGCGAATCCGAGATAGTTCTTCTTTAAGATTAAATACGAGTCCCCCATCGCGATTTGACGCCAACTCTTTTTTGCGGATTGCTTTGATATAACATTCTATCATATAATCATATTGTTTCCGGAGCTCCTCTATAACCATTTTGACAATGGCTGTTTGAGCTAGAAAATCTATCTGGATTTCTTTATGAAGTTTCGCCAGATTGACAGCGCTTAGCAGAACATCGCAATAATACCATTCGAATTCATCTCTAAAATCAAGCCAGGTACTTTGCTGCCCGATATCCATTACCTCCTTGGCATTAGCTTTACCGGCAATCAGATACTGAATGACTTTACTCGTTATCCTCATAAACTCAGGACTTAGCCGCACATCATAGCGAACATTATCCACTCCCGGTACCAACCGATCCAGGGAAAAATTCTCCGGGTAAGGTTCCAGGGAAAACGCTTTCATATCGGGCAACTTTAAAAAATGGTCAAAAAAAGACACTATTGCAGACTTTTTTGAATTTATAGGTAAAAGTGAACAGATGGCATTTTAACAGATCTCAATAACAATAAAACCGCCATCGGCAAAACATGTCATCGGGATGAGGATCCGGCGGTGCAAATTGACATTCAACCTGTATGCTGTCATCGATCTGACGGGCAAAAGCAGTAAACTCCCTCCGGTGCATTTCCTTGCAAACATATTCTCCAAGACCACGTTTCAGGCGAGCGACCTGAACCGGACATGACGGCACTTCAATAATGACTTCATCAGGTTTTTCGATAATGTCATAATCTATTAGAATAGACCAGGGGAAATACCGAAGAGCTGTAACAAACCCCTTCAATCCTTTTTCTTTGATTTTGAAGCGAGAAACCAATTCTTTGGCAGACAGGGATGCCACGCGTTCCCATACATTCTCGTTTATTTCTTCCGCAACGTTTTGATCGAAGCGATTTGTCATATAAATAAACCAGAAGGAATCCATCACACGGTAATTCCACAGGAGAAACTCTACATACTGACGAAGTTTGTTTTTGTCCATTGAATCAAAAATGTCGAGGTTCATCATTGCTCCTGATTGATTGAAAAAAAATTAACATAAATAAAATACGAAATATCATCAACATTTTTTATCTGACAAAACGTTTCTCAAATGTCATTATAGCTGCTGATATTTTAAACTGATTGTTTTCAAAAATCGTTTTATGCGTTATAATAAATTTGTTATGTATCAGGAAATATTTTAATACTCGATGCGACAACCAACATACACATAGAAATTTAGTTTTGACAGAAAATACAAACAATTTTCAGGTAGCTTTGCGTACGGCTAAAAATATATTGCTTAGACGACATCATTTTTCACAAGAATTAGCCAAAAAACTCGAAAAACGGGGATTTGCTGTTGATATTATTCAAAAAGTTATCGCAGAATTCACAAGGTTAAATTATCTTAATGATAAAGAATACGGAAGACTTTATATCGAAGAGCTGATTCGCAAGGGCTATGGCCCCGTGAAAATACGATATAAGTTAAAAGCAAAAGGCATCGATTCGCTTATCATGGATGAACTATTCCTGGAATCCCGGGTTTACGAAAGAGAATTTGAGTCTGCCGAGAGTGTCATAAAGAAAAAATTATCTCAGTTGTCTTCGGAAAACAATCCGCAAAAAATAAAGAATAAAATTTCGTATTTTTTGTATTACAGGGGCTATTCTTCCCAGCTTATCAGAGAACTGATTATCGAAAAACGGATTTCTAATGAATAACAGGATGTAAATGGGCGAATTTAAACCTTCTCAGCGGTTGGAAAATAGCAGAAATTTCAAAGATTACCTGATATTGGGAATCAAGGGGTTTTGCATGGGGGCCGCCGATGTGGTACCGGGAGTTTCCGGCGGCACGATGGCTTTTATTTTAGGAATTTACCGTGAACTAATTGAATCTATACGGTCACTGGATCTATATGTTGTAAAAAACATTTTCAAAGGGCAATTCAAAAAAGCTTTCAAACATACAAAATGGCCATTTCTTTTGCCTGTTGCCATGGGTATTTTAACGGCTATTTTTTCTATTGCACAACTAATGAGCTGGTTTTTGGATACGCATCCGATTTTCATCTGGGCTTTCTTTTTCGGGCTAGTACTGGCATCGATAATTTATATCGCTAAAGAATTGGAAGGCTGGCGAATTTCCGTGGTAGCATGGATGATGGTGGGCTCTTTTTCCGCTTTTTATATTGTGGGGCAGATACCTGCTGAAACACCGGAAACCGCATGGTTTCTTTTCTTCTCAGGGGCTCTGGCCATCTGTGCCATGATTCTCCCCGGGATTTCCGGAGCCTTTATACTTGTGTTGTTGGGAAAATACGCATACGTACTAAATGCTGTTAAAAATCATGATTATCTGATACTTTTAATCGTTTCAGCCGGAGCGGCGTTCGGGCTGGTTGCATTTGTCAGGGTGCTTCATTGGCTTTTTCACCGATATCAGCAAGTCACTATTGCTCTTCTGTCAGGTTTAATGCTCGGATCATTGAGAAAAATCTGGCCTTTTAAGGAGAGCCTATCAACACCTCAAAGTGTACATGCCAGTAGCATCATCTCACCCCACTACAACGTAATACCCGCAGAGTTCAATCAGGAAGTTATTCTGGCATTGATTATGATGTTAATAGGTGTGCTGATAGTGGCACTATTAAATTTTATGGCAAATCGAAAAAGAATACATCGTACCGGGGCCAAATAGGGATAATAAGGAATAAATAGTGCCCGAACAAAAACCAGGATTTTTCGTTAAGATCAAGGAAGACGAAAATTTTAACATTGAGTATTTCGAGGATTAAAATTTGAGTCTGACGCAGATATTGGCGAAAAAGACAGTTTTCGTTCGGGCACTAAATATGGTTTTCAACTTTTACTTAAGGGGCGTGGCAAGACATAATCCTGTCACATCCCTTATCTTTTATTGTTCAAGTTCACAAAGGGGGTATTTTTGAAAGGAATTATACTTGCAGGCGGTAAAGCTACCCGTCTTTTTCCAATAACACGTGTGGTCAGCAAACAGTTACTTCCTGTTTATGATAAGCCTATGATTTACTATCCGCTTTCAGTGCTGATGCACTCGGGAATCCGTGAAATCCTGGTTATCAGCACTTCTGAAGATTTGCCGCTTTTTGAAAAACTGTTGGGGGATGGGAGTCATTTGGGACTTTTTATACACTACGCCGCACAGCCAAAACCAGAAGGATTGGCTCAGGCGTTTATCATCGGCAAAGAATTTATCGGAAACGGGCCTGTGACATTGATACTTGGAGACAACATTTTTTATGGCCATGGTCTTTCCCCCATTTTAAAAAAAGCCGTTCAGATTCAAAAGGGGGGATTGATTTTTGGTTATCTGGTACGTGACCCAAAGCGATATGGGGTAGTTGATTTTGATGATGAGGGCAAAGTCGTTAGCATCGAAGAAAAACCGTCTCAGCCAAAGTCCAGTTATGCTGTCCCAGGTCTCTATGTCTATGACAATCAGGTTATCGAAATCGCTGAAAACCTGAAACCTTCGCACAGAGGAGAACTGGAAATCACCGATATCAATCTGGCATACCTTCGAAGAAATCAATTGAGGGTACAGGTTCTAGGCAGAGGATTTGCCTGGCTCGATACGGGTACCCATCGCGCACTTCAGCAGGCGGCAAGTTTTGTGCAGGCTATTCAGAACCGTCAGGGACTCAAAATTTCATGTGTCGAGGAAATTGCTTACCGGTTAGGTTACATTAACAAAGATCAACTTCGAACAATGGCAGAAGATATGACCCAAAACGATTATGGAAAATATCTTCTGGAATTGTCCACCCAACCGGCTTGATCGATTCATCATTTCAAGCTCTTTCAATCGGTCTGGCAACCGGATTCTCCCGATCAGGTTCTTCACTTATTTCTTGACAGGATTGTTTTTTAGGAATAATTTTTTTGATTTTATTGAATTTATAAATTTTTTGTTTTGGAGGATTCCATGGATTATAAAAAGACCCTCAACCTTCCTTCAACCAAGTTTCCCATGAAGGCGAATCTTGCCAATCGTGAACCCGAACAATTGAAATTATGGGATGAAAAACGATTGTATCATCGAATCCGAAAGGATTCAGAAGGCCGTGACCTTTTTATTCTCCACGATGGTCCTCCCTATGCCAACGGGCATATCCATATTGGCACTGCGTTAAACAAGATATTGAAAGATTTCATTATCCGATCTCGCCAAATGGCTGGCTATAATGCTGTTTATGTCCCCGGATGGGACTGCCACGGGCTTCCGATCGAGCACAATGTTGATAAAGAACTGGGCAAAAAAAAGAAAGAAATGTCTTTATCCGATATCCGGAAACGATGTCGAAAATATGCGGAAAAATTCGTTGATATCCAGCGCGGGGAGTTTAAACGACTGGGTGTAATTGCCGAGTGGGAAAATCCATACCTGACCATGGCATACGAATATGAGGCCACCATTGCCAGAGAATGTTGTAAATTTGCCATTAATGGCAGCCTTTTCCGGAAGAAAAAGCCTATTTACTGGTGTACCACCTGTCTGACAGCTCTGGCAGAGGCAGAAATCGAATATCACGATGATGTTTCTCCCTCCATCTACGTCAAATTTCCGATGAAAGATTCCCTGGAAGATCAATATCCGGTTCTTGCCGGCAAGCGGGTTGCTGTAATTATCTGGACCACTACGCCGTGGACGATTCCAGCTAACCTGGCTGTTGCTGTTCATCCCCAATTCGATTATGTCGCAATCGAGGTAGCCAACGATGAAGTGTACATTGTCGCTAAGGAACTGTCGGATTACTGCATGGAAATTTTCGGCATAAAAGAGTTCCGGATAATTGCCGATATCGATCCTAAAACCCTTGAGCACAAACGATGCGCTCACCCGTTATACGGCAGGGATTCCATTATAATTTTAGGGGATCATGTCACTTTGGAAGCTGGCACCGGTTGTGTTCATACGGCTCCCGGACATGGCCGCGAAGATTATGAGGTGGGCCTTGAATATGATCTGAATGTTTATTCGCCGGTAAACAGACACGGGCATTTTACTGAGGATGTTGAGTTTTTTAAAGGACAGTTTGTATTTGATGCCAACCGTGCCATCAATGACAAACTCAGAGAAAACAAAATGCTGTTGGCTGAAGATGAATTCGTGCACCCTTATCCTCATTGCTGGCGTTGTAAAAAACCGGTAATTTTCCGTGCAACACCTCAGTGGTTTATTTCCATGGATAAAACCGGTTTAAGGGAAAAATCGCTTCGGGAAATCGACCGGGTTCAATGGATTCCCCACTGGGGCCGGGACCGCATTTACGGAATGATTGAAAACCGGCCGGACTGGTGTGTATCCCGTCAGCGGGCCTGGGGAGTTCCCATTACATTATTTTACTGTGAAAAATGCGGGCAGATTCTCATGAATGAAGATATCATGGATACTATCTTCAATCTTTTTTCCAAAAATGGTGCGGATGCCTGGTTCGATATGAATGCTAAGGATTTGATTCCTGAAGGACTCACCTGCAGCTATTGCGGGCACAATATTTTTGTCAAGGAAAATGACATTCTGGATGTATGGTTTGACTCCGGCGTCAGCCATGCAGCCGTCCTGGAAGCTCGACATTATCTCAGATGGCCTGCCGATTTGTATTTGGAGGGAAGTGACCAGCATCGAGGCTGGTTTCACAGTTCTCTGCTGACAGCAGTGGGAACGCGGGGGCGGGCTCCCTATGACAGCGTTCTGACTCATGGTTTCGTCGTAGACGAGGCGGGCAAAAAGATGTCAAAATCTATTGGAAATATTATTGTTCCCGAAAAGGTGATCCGCAAGTACGGTGCTGAAATTCTTCGGCTGTGGGTTGCAGCATCGGATTATCGTGACGATATCCGAATTTCTGATAGTATTTTAAAACAATTGAGCGATGCCTATCGACGGATTCGCAACACCAGCCGGTTTTTAATCAGCAACCTTTTTGATTTCGATCCGGATACCAATGCGATTTCTTCCGAATCCATGCCCGAACTGGACCGTTTTGCACTTCACAAATTACAGTCCCTGATTCAAAAAACACGTCATGCCTATGATCGTTATGAGTTTCATACCATATATCATGCACTGTTCAATTATTGTACGCTGGATTTATCCGCTTTCTATCTGGATATTCTAAAAGACCGATTATATACCTCTCCTCCTGATTCGAATAACCGAAGAAGCGCACAGACGGCACTTTACATGATTGCCAATACTATGGTCCGGCTAATGGCACCGATTTTGCCGTTTACTTCAGAAGAAATCTGGAAATTTATGCCCGGTCAACAGAAAAAAGAATTTAGCATTCACCTGGAATCATTTCCAGAAGTAGATGACACCTTTATAGATGATAAGCTTGCAAATCGGTGGAAATCATTCATTCAGATCAGAGGAGAAATTACAAAAGCACTGGAAATAGCCCGTGCAGAAAAACGTATCGGACACTCTCTGAACGCGGCGGTAACGATTTCAACCGGTGACGAGCTTTTTCATATGCTTTCCTCTTTTGACGACCTGAGAAGCTTATTAATTGTGTCCAAGATTGAACTCACAAAAGATGAAATCCTGGAAAATGCTTATGAGAGTACGGAAATCGACGATTTTAAAGTAAAAGTTGAACAGGCTCCTGGAGAAAAATGTGAACGATGCTGGGTTTATGACATCGGGGTCGGCAGTAATCCAAAACATCCCGCCCTTTGTCCCCGATGCGTAAGCACCCTGGAAGAAATGGGGATATAGGCTGTTGTCTGATTCCTGGTTTAAACATCGCAAGTATTTAAGACTTCTGGTCATAGCAGGGGTTGTGATTATTTTGGACCAGGTTACAAAACTGGTAATATTGAAAACCATTCCTCTGTATGATATCATTTACGTGGTACCGGGTTTTTTTAATATTGTTCATATCCATAATCCGGGAGGAGCGTTTGGCATTCTGGCAGACCATAGTGCTACATGGCGATATTTTGTCTTTTTATTCATATCAGCGTTAGCAATCGGTCTTATTGTGTATTTTTACAAAACCACGCCAAATCATCAGCTTTTTCTTTCCATAGCGTTTGCATTGATTTTAGGAGGTGCTGCAGGTAATATGATTGACCGCCTGCGGTTTGGAAAAGTGATTGATTTTCTTGATTTCTATATCGGCCGGTTTCACTGGCCTGCTTTCAATATTGCTGACAGTGCCATCACCCTGGGTATTGGTATTTTTGTCTATCATCTTGTTTTTAAAAAGATTTAATAACGCCTAATAATAATGCCGGAAATTTCTTTTACATCCCTTGAAAAACAAATCAAACAGATTTCATCTGATTCCCTTGTTCACGCCTGTCTGATTTACGGTGAGGAATTTTTATATAAAAACGCGTTGAATATGATTGTCGATTGCCTTATTCCCAGCAATAGTCGGGACCTTCACTATGAGCGGATAGATGGTACAAATGAAAATATCCTTAGAGCGTTGGAACAGGTCAATACTTATTCGCTGATGCCGGGAACAAAAGTAGTGGCACTGATAGATACCCATATTTTTTATTCCAAAGAAAATAAAAATATCCTTTTGGAAAAAGCGGCGAAAGCGTCAGAAAATAATCAGTTGAAAAAGGCTTCAGGGTATCTTTTAACACTGTTAAACCGTCTCAATTTATCCTTAGAGGATATGGAAAAAAAAGACCGGGATAAGCGACTGGGGATCGAGACCCAAACAAACCTTCCCTGGATGGACAAGGTACTGGAATTTTGCCGGGACCACGGTTTGTCAACTACACCCCGAAAAGATGTTGCCGATATGGTGGTAGAAGCAATCAAAAAAGGATTCCCAAAGCACAATTACCTGATCATCACTACCGATATGGTTGACAAAAGACACCGGATTTACAAGGCGTTTAAGGAATTTGGATGGATAATAGACTGTAGTGTCCCCAAAGGAGAGCGAAAGGCTGACAAGACCCGACAGGAATCCGTTTTAAATGAACACATGCAGGCAATCCTTTCCAGAGAAGGCAAAACCATTCGCAAAGATGCTTATCTTGAAATGCTGAACATGGTAGGATTTAATTTGAGGACTTTTTCCAATGACCTTGATAAATTGATCAATTTTGTCGGCAACCGCCAGGAAATCACCATAGAAGATGTCCGGGCAGTCATCAAACGGACCCGTACAGATCCGATCTTTGAATTTACCAATGCTGTCATGGATCGTAACCTTATAAGTGCCTTATACTATCTCTCAGTCATGCTTGAGGCGGAATTGCACCCTCTTCAACTAATTGCGGCAATGACAAATCAGATACGCAAATTGCTCAACATGAAAGGATTTGTTGAAAGTCCACAAGGTTGTGTATGGCAAAAAGGTTCTCAATATCATTACTTTCAAAACCAGGTCTTGCCCTCTCTGATAAAGTACGATGAACTTTTATCCGAACAACTATCTCGATGGGAAAACTATTTTGTCAAAACAGACCAGAAAAGTAATCACAAGAAGGGGAACGGTGGAAAAAACGCTCCTGTTTCTGATTTGTACCTGGCTAAAAATCCCAAAAATCCCTATCCTATCTACCAAACGTTGAAAAAGTCAGATAATTTTTCTCTCAAAGAGTTAAAGTCCGCCATGAACTGTTTGTTTCAAGCCGATATTGGACTGAAATCAACTGGTCAGAGTCCCAGAAGAATCCTGGAGAATGTTTTATTTAAAATCTGTACAGCAGACCATTAATTTAAGGATAATATATCCATGAAAGGTGTTAAAATCGTATGTACCATAGGGCCATCGAGTGATTCGCCGGATGTGATCAGGGCGCTTATTACATCCGGTATGGATGTTGCTCGATTAAATTTTTCCCACGGTACTCACGAAGAACATAAGGAAAAAATTAACATCATCCGTAGTATTTCCTCAGAGTTAAACCGTCCTGTTGCCATACTTCAGGATTTATGCGGCCCCAAAATCCGTGTTGGAGAAATCTGCTCCGAAGGAATACGCCTGACTCCCGGACAGGAATTCATTTTAACCACCGAACCAATCGTCGGTTGTGAAAACCGTGTTTCAGTAAGCCATACACAACTTCCGAAAGATGTCAGACCTGAAGACAGAATCCTGCTAGCCGACGGCATGATGGAAATAGCAGCCAAAACAATTACACAGACAGAAATCCGATGTGAGGTCATCACCGGAGGAGTGCTGACTTCCCACAAGGGAATTAACTTTCCCTCACGAACCTTAAAGATCGAAGCTTTCACCGAAAAAGACCGCATGGATTTAAAGTTCGGTCTTGACAACGATGTCGATTATGTGGCGCTTTCATTTGTTAAATCTGCAGATGAAATTCATAAAGTAAAGGATGTCATCCGCGAAAAAGGCCGGGACACGCCGGTTATTGCTAAAATTGAAAAACATGAGGCCCTGACAAACATTGATGAAATCATTATAGCCTGTGATGGTCTCATGGTGGCCAGGGGAGATTTGGGCGTTGAAATTCCGATCGAGCGCGTTCCCCAAATTCAAAAAATGCTTGTTAAAAAAGCCAATCAAGCCGGAATCCCTGTCATTATTGCGACTCAAATGATGCGCTCCATGGTTGATGCCCCCCGACCCACCCGTGCCGAGGCATCCGATGTCGCCAATGCGGTTTTAGATGGTGCTGATGCGGTCATGCTCTCTGAAGAAACCGCAACGGGAAAACATCCGGTCCAGTCTTTACAGTTCATTTCTCGCTTTACCAGTTGTACGGAGGAAATTTATCCTCATGCCCGTTATCTTGAAATGATGCCGGCCAAAGCGGTAGCCAACTCGGTCGCCTATTCATCATGCGTTCTGGCGGATCACCTGGATGCTGCTGCAATTGTTGCAACCACCCGGTCAGGATTCACCGCTATGAAAATTTCCAGATTCCGGCCCCGATCCAAAATCATTGCCCTATCACCGGAGTTAGTTACTGTCAGGCGCCTGATGCTTTATTGGGGGTGTTATCCCCGTTGGGTCGAAACGCCCCAAAATACCGATGAGCGCATTGAGAAAGCTGTACAGGAGGTTTTGAAATCTAAAACGGTAAAAAAAGGTGATGTGGTGGTTATCACCTCCGGTCATCCGGTCTGGGAAAAGGGAACCACGAATATGCTCCGGGTAAAGGAGTTATAGCCAGACAAATAACCTTAAAGGAGGTTTATGGATGGGATTTTTCAGAAAACAAGAGGAAAAATTAGCAATCAGGCTTCTGGCTTGGCAATACCAACGAACCAATACGCCGCTTCCCCCCGTATCCCAACTGAAAGCTCAGAGCACACAATTGGTTGATGATGCACATCGGATCGCGAAAGAACGAGGCCGAAACGTTATCGGTGTTTTAAAGGATCTGGTGGGGGATATTAAAAAGCGTTGATTAGTGCCCGAATATAGCCAGACCAGTTTTCAATAAATCATGACCTTTTTGCTAAACAACTGGAAAAAATCGGATGGATGGATGGATTTCATTTATTGAACGTTACTATCCGAACTGGATTCCTCCAGTGAAATTGTTGGTACGGATAGCCTCGCGTAGACGGCGAGTCTGGGAAGCATTGAAACTAAAACGTCCTGCCCAATGTTGCTGCATGCTTTGGATACTTCGCTGATGCGCCGGGATGGGTGTTCCGCTGTGTATGAAATTGTGGCGACAGGATACATGCTCAAGGCTGGCCAGCTGATGACCTAATTCATGTACAGCCACATTTCCGATGAACCGGCCAAACTCCACAGTGTTTCGTAAAAACCTATTTTTCGTCAATGGAAAAAGACAGATATTCTTTGCTCGCCAAATGTTCATAAAATTATACTATTTGCGCTAACGCAAAGACACCCTCTTTTAATTCATATATTAAAAAAGATATCAAAGTTAAAAGCGTAATTTTTTAATATCAACGAAACATATTGGGCAGTTTATCGGTACTTTTTGTATTTGGATTGAGAAACCTGTTTTGAATAACCCTATAATAAGGAGGAATGACAATGTTTTGTTTTCAATGTCAGGAAACAGCCAAAAATCAGGGGTGTACGGTTAAAGGTGTCTGCGGTAAACCCGAGGAGACAGCGGATCTTCAGGATTTGCTCATTTACGTGTGCAAGGGCATTTCAGTCTATGGAGAACAACTAACCAAAACAGGAACGCTTGATCGGGATGCGGCTCGTTTTATCTGCAAGGCTCTGTTTACCACCATTACCAACGTGGCCTGGGATGATGACATTATTATCGATCGCATTAAAGAGGGGCTGAAAGTTCGGGAGACGGTCCAGGGAAAAATGGGATCTTCTGTTCCCGGCACATTGCCGGATTGTGCTGTCTGGTCCGAAAATGACAAATCGGCTATCATGGCCAAAGCACTGTCGGATGAAGTCCGTATCACGGCCACGCAAAACGAAGATGTTCGATCCTTGCGGGAGCTGTTGATCATCGGCTGCAAAGGAATTGCCGCCTATGCTGAACATGCTGCTATCCTCGGATTTGAAAAAGATGAAATTGATGCTTTTTTCATGGAAGCTCTGGCATCCACCACCCGGGAGCTTTCTGTGGATGACATGATCGCAATGGTTATGAAGGCGGGCGAGAAAGCCGTGTCTGTCATGGCACTGCTGGACAAGGCCAACACGACTGCCTATGGTCATCCGGAAATCACTGAAGTCAATATCGGCGTGGGCAAAAATCCCGGAATACTCATCTCCGGTCACGACCTGAAAGATATGGAAGAACTGCTCCTCCAGACCGATGGCACCGGTGTGGATGTTTACACTCACGGCGAGATGCTTCCAGCCAACTACTACCCGGCCTTTAAAAAATACAGTCATTTTATCGGTAACTACGGCGGTTCCTGGTGGCACCAGAACAAAGAATTCGAGTCTTTTAATGGTCCCATCATTCTAACAACCAACTGCCTGATTCCCATTAAAAAAGACAATACTTACAAAGACCGGCTTTTTACAACAGGCGTGGTCAACTATCCAGGAGCGGCGCATATCGCGGACCGGCCAAATGGCGGGAAAAAAGATTTTTCTCCGGTCATTGAACGGGCAAAAAAATGCTCGCCACCGGAGGAAATTGAAACCGGTAAAATCGTCGGCGGGTTTGCCCACAACCAGGTGTTGGCTCTGGCCGACAAGGTCATTGATGCTGTCAAGTCCGGTGCCATCAAGCGGTTTGTGGTTATGGCCGGATGTGACGGCCGTCAGAAATCCAGGAGTTATTTTACTGAAGTTGCAGAGAATCTGCCCAAAGACACGGTTATTTTGACAGCCGGATGCGCCAAGTATCGGTATAATAAACTGGCACTGGGCGATATTGGCGGTATTCCCCGGGTACTGGATGCCGGACAGTGCAACGATTGCTATTCGCTGGCCGTAATCGCGTTGAAGCTTAAAGAAGCATTCGGACTGAATGATATCAACGAATTGCCTGTCTCCTATGATATCGCCTGGTACGAGCAGAAGGCTGTTGCCGTGCTGCTGGCCCTGCTGTATCTGGGTGTTAAGAGAATTCGTCTGGGACCGACCCTTCCGGCTTTTCTGTCACCTACTGTAGCTGGCGTGCTGGTGGATAAATTCGATATCAAACCTATCGGCACAGTAGCCGAAGATATTTCCGCCATGATGGCGGGAAAATAGAAACATTAAGGCGGCGTGATTAATTTCCGCCAAATCAATTTCCCCCTTGAGAAGGTTAATTAATCAAATCTTCCCTTGAGGGGGGTTAGGGCATATGCATCAATCTAAGGGCTGATCACCTGATTTCAGGGTGTCGGGAGTGCCTGTTTCTGGCCGGTTTGCGTTTTTCCATGTTTCCGGTTATCGCAGGATCAAAATCAACCCTGTTGGTGAAAAAGTTTTCAGACCGGCTTACCTTTCTTTGTCGGGTGCCACGG
>JAGYNR010000160.1 GCA_018399715.1 Desulfobacterales bacterium
GTCTTCCTTGATCTTAACGAAAAATCCTGGTTTTCGTTCAGGCACGAATTATGATAAAAAAATTGATTATATGATATCTTTGCCGCCTAATTCAAGGCATAATTCTTTATGACTGTTAGTACAGCAAATTAAGATATCGTTGCTAAGAACGAAAGGGGGCCGCCTTGATTTCAAATCTGCGCATTATTTGTTGAAGAGCCTGTCGTTCCAGGCCGCACATTTTAGCGGCGTGAGTGATATTTCCATTACTTTGGGTCAGGAGATACCCGATATATTCTTCGTTAAATTGTCTGAGTATCTCCTCTTTTGCATTTTTATAGGGCAATTCTGTTCTTGAGATATGGTTGGGTAATGGTTTGCTTTTTGCGGAAGTATTTGCTCCCACATCTTTGAGGGTAATCTTGTCCGATGTGCAAAAAAGCAGTCCGCGAATAATGACATTTTCCAGCTCTCTGACATTTCCCTTCCATGTCTTTTGCATAAAAATCTCCATCAGTTCCTGTGATATTTTTACAGAAGGTTTTTTAAGATCGTGACAGTGTTTTTTCAGCAGATGATCAGCTAGCAGTGGAATATCTTCTTTTCGGTGACGAAGCGGCGGCAATTCTATCGGCAATACATTCAGACGATAATAAAAATCATCCCGAAATTCTCCGAGTTTAATTTTTTTCTTCAGATTTTGATTGGTAGATGAAATAATACGGACATCCACCTGAACCGATCTGGTATCTCCTAATGGTTTTATCTCCTTTTCCTGAAGCACTCTCAACAGTTTTGTCTGGATAGATGGACTGATATCGCCGATTTCATCCAGAAATATGCTGCCACCACTGGCTTCCTGAAAAAGTCCGGTCTTATTGGTGGTAGCATGAGTAAATGCTCCTTTTTTATAGCCAAACAGTTCACTTTCAAGAATATTTTCCGGTACGGTCGGACAATTGACAGCCACCCATGGCCCCTGACGTCTATCACTTAACGCGTGAATCGCCCGCGCGGTAAGATCTTTACCGGTTCCGGACTCACCGGTTATCAAAACTGTCATATCGGTTTTGGCCACCATTTGAATCGTTTCATACAGCCGCTGCATGGAGGCAGATTTTCCAATGATGTGATGAAAGGCGTTGATCCCCTTGCATGCCTTTTGCAGACGATGATTTTCTGCTAAGAGGCTGGATCTCTCCAGCGCTTTTTCCAGCCTTAAAACCAAAGCATCATGATCAAAGGGTTTGGTGATAAAGTCATATGCCCCTCTTTTCATAGCCTCTACAGCTGTGTCAATACTGCCGAAAGCGGTCATCATAACGACTGTCTGGTAAGAATTGTTTTTTTTGATCAGTTCCAACAACTCCATACCACTTATTCCGGGCATTTTAATATCAGCTAATACCAGATCAAAGTGCTTTTCTGAATAAATCTTCAGTGCTTCTTCTCCTGAAGATGCTGTGATAACATGTGCTTTCAAATCATGTCCCAGACTTCTTTTCAAAAGAGTCAACATATCTGTTTCGTCATCTACCACCAATATTGTTCGTTCCATAGTATCTTGAGTATCTTGCATTATATTAATTCATTATGATTGATCATTAACAAATCACCGGCAGCATAATTGAAAACAAAGTGCCGTTTCCGGGCTCACTTTCAACAAAAATGTTGCCACCATGATTTTTAATAATACCGTAACTAACCGAAAGCCCCAGACCGGTTCCTTCACCCGTAGGCTTGGTCGTAAAAAATGGATCAAAAATCCGAGAGATATTTTTCTTTTCGATACCGTGTCCGGTATCCGAAACCTGGATCATTGCCTGGCAAGTATCCGGCAAAAATCGTGTCGACACCGAAATCGTTCCTTTCCGACCAACAGCATGTTTTGCGTTCATGATCAGATTCATCAATACTTGCTTAATTTTTTTTTCATCCAGCAGCATGTTGGGTAAATTGTTATCATAATTTTCTGTAATGTTGACATCTTCCAGTTTGGAATGATGCCGGATAAAGGCAATGACTTCTGAAAGACTGTCGTTTAACCGGCTCATTTCCTGGGTCGGCCTGGAACTTCTGGCAAAATTCAGCAGATCTTCTACGATGGATTTGCAGGTTCTGACATGCTTTTCGATCGTTTTGAGATCCTGATGACGTTCGGAATCAGAATTTTCTTCTCTCAGCAGCAACTGGGTATATCCTAGTATGATTCCCAAAGGATTATTGATTTCATGGGCGATACCTGCTGACAACTGTCCGATAGATGCCAGTTTATCTGCCTGGGCGAGCTGCTGTTCCATCAACTTTCGCTGTTCGATGTCTTTGATTAAAAAATGAATCGTATCTTCTCCGGGACCGGCGCCGGTATCCACACTTGTACTCACTAATGCTCTGCGCAAAGAACCGTCCTGACACTTTAAGGTTACTTCATCATTGTAACTAAACCCCTGTTTTTCGATATTTTTTTTGATATTTTCCCAGCTTTCAGGTTTTTCGAAAATCATCTGAACCTTCTCCGGCGGAGAAAAAACACTATCCTTCTTAAATCCTAGCATTTGGTATCCGGCCGGATTAATATCGATGATAAAACCATCGGTTTTAGTCACCAGAATCATGTCCCGGGACACTTCAAATATCCGGCGGTATTTATGTTCAGACAGTGTCAGCGCTTTGGTCCTTTCAGATATTACCTGTTCAAGGTTCTGGTTTAAATACATCAATTCATTATGCGCCTCCTGAAGCGCCTGCTTGTCATCGGAAATCTGCTGATAAATACTCCAGCTCCTTTCAAAAAACAGAGTAACTGAACCCGCTACCATGAACATTAAGGTATTGATCGAACCGCTAAGCGGTTGAATGCTTTCCCAAATATTCCGGTGATCGGTAAACAACAGCACCTGTTTTACGATGTGACCCACAGAACGGGAAACCGCAAAACCGGCTAATGCTATGCAAAGCCATAGCAAATAAGTCCATATGACATTATTCGGGTCTCTTTTTTTGAGTTTCAAAACCTGAAGCAAACACAAAAAGGCAAGGAGAATCATCAGAACAGAACCAAAAATATCAATCAGTTTTACCGGCACAGCAGATACAATCATCAAAAAGATACCCCCGATTTGTTCGAATCTGCCATCAGTCGGCGCAATCCCTGAAAAAGAAACAACAGCGCAGGAACGCATAACAAATGATCCATTTTGGAACAATAATAATAAATTTCCAACCACTTTCCAACCGGCGAGGTAATCCGCAAGGTCCAGGCATCTACATTTTCGACAACAATCAACATCAACTGCTCATCAAGTAAATGAACGATAAGAACATTGATGTTCCAGAAAATTAAAAATATGGCCGAATACTGAATGTATCGCCATCCTTTTTGCAAAATAAGCTTTCGCTGTCGCAGCCAGTAAATAAAAATCACCATGGCACCGGCAAAAAATGCATGCGCGACCTGATGAACGTATATTCCTTCCGGGGTGCCATGAGTTTGGGTGGCCAACGCAATATCAGCAGCCAAAAGAAACAATACTGAAAAAATCAGGCACAGCAAAAGACTAAAATAGTTTTTTCTTCTCATATTTTTATGAATTTTTTGGGTTTGAATAAAAAATCATAATATTTTTTTGTAAACAGCAATATATATGCCAGATTTTTAATCTGATCACATAATCGGTTTTTATATTTGTGTTTAGAATCGTGACCTTAAAACTAAAACCCGATGTTTAAGTTTTTGTTAATTTGTGCCTGAACGAAAACTGTCTTTTTCGTCAATATCTGCGTCAGGCTCAAATTGTAATCCTCTAAATACTCAATGTATGTCTGTAGTTAAAATTTTCGTCTTTCTTGATCTTAACGAAAAATCCTGGTTTTCGTTAAGGCACTAATTTGCGCGACTCCGGCATTGAAAAAAAATTAAATTCCAGTCGGATTATTTGAAATACCTGAGAA
>JAGYNR010000161.1 GCA_018399715.1 Desulfobacterales bacterium
CCTATCATTAGTGTTATCGGACATACGGATACGCTCGGGGATAAGGACCACAATCTCCGGCTATCCACCCAAAGGGCTGAATCAGTTGGTCAATTGCTGATAGAAAACGGTGTGGTGGCAGATAAAATTGAGATGTCTTCTCACGGAGAAGAAAATCTGCTCATCAAAACAAGAGACAATGTCAGTGAACCTAAAAACAGAAGGGTCGAAATCATTGTCAGGTAAAGGGACATTCCGGAAATTTGATGGTTTGTGATGGATACGACCCGAAGTGATGAAACTTTCATCGAAATTAGATACCGTCAATTTTGGCTATTTTTTAATAGCAATTTCTACAACCTTTTTTCTTTTATTTATCTACCTTATTCAGCCTTCCTTTCTTCAATTTTTAAATTTCAAGGTAACAGATCTGATCCTGGCCTCTGACAATTCGCCGATGTCCTCTGATGCAGTTGTGATCGTCGATTTGGACAATGAAAGCCTTTCCCGATACGGACAGTGGCCCTGGCCTCGTTACCGGCTGGCCGGTTTGCTGGAAAAAATAAATCAAAAAGGGGCGATCAGTATCGGACTTGACATGATCCTGGCAGAGCCGGATCGTACTTCTCCCGGGAACTGGCGCCAGGACCTGGAGAAAGAAACGGGATACAATGTAACCTTAAAGGGTCTTCCTGCCAGGATGTTGGACTATGATGCTATTTTAGCCGAAACACTTTCCAAAGGTCCCTTTGTTTTGGGGTATAAATTTCTTTTTGACAACGAAAATCATACAGCTCATGACTGTGTATTGCATCCTGCCGGGTTAATCTGGATACAAAATGAAACCAGTTCTATTTTTTTTCCCTCTGAGCTTTTTCAAGCCAGGAAAGTGGATTGCAATCTTAGCCGGTTTTCAACCGCGGTCTCTTATTCAGGGTTTTTAAACGCGGCTCCGGATTCGGATGGCCTGTTAAGGCGAATTCCTTTATTGATTCAATACCAGGATCAGTATTATCCGGCATTTGCACTGGCTACCCTGATGCAGGCAATGCAGGTTACACAATTGATCGTCAAAACCTCCGAATCCGGTCAACCGTATCTGCTGCTTCAGAACAAAAAGATTCCCGTAGACAGAAAAGGCCACATGCGGTTTTATTTTCCTGACCAGAAAACACCGGTTATCACAATTTCTGCTCAGGATGTTCTTGAAGACAATGTCAACATCCCGGACATTCAAGGTAAAATTGTGTTTATCGGCTCATCAGCATCCGGATTGGAACATGTTTCACAAACACCCGGAAGACTTTTGACCCATGAAATGGAAATCCATGCTTTCCTGGTAAATTCCATTTTAAAAGACC
The DNA here is from genome assembly GCA_018399715.1 of Desulfobacterales bacterium. GTDB lineage: Bacteria > Desulfobacterota > Desulfobacteria > Desulfobacterales > SKZT01 > M55B149. Next base: position 1,341 of record JAGYNR010000161.1, read on the forward strand.
GTTTTGTCCTGGAAAATGCCGGTACACTGTTATGGGAAATTTTTACCGGTATTTGCATTGCAGTGCTGTGTGCTGTTTGTATCGCCCGTATGGGAATCTTTTTCAGCGGTATCCTGTCTCTTCTGATGATTTTCGGAATCTGGCAGGGAACGCTTTATGTATTCAGATCCAATAATATTCTTTTTTCTCCCCTTTTTCCTGTATCCGTGATGCTTTTTGAATATAGCACATTGACCATCTTCAAATACTGGAAAGGACGCAGAAAAGCCCAAAAGGAGACCATGGATACGCTTGTGTGTCTGCAAACCAGGGAACTTCAGCTAGATTCAATCATAAAAGCTGTCCCTGATATCATTTTTCGCCTGGATAGAGATGGAAGGATCATCTTTGTGAGTCCTGCCATCAATAAATACAACTGCACCCCTGATGACTTATTGGGAAAACGGTTGCTGGATATGGTTGATCCCGATGAAAGAAGCAAGGCCGTCTTCAGGGTTAATGAAAGAAGAACCGGGCAAAGAAGCACAAAAGAGCTGGAATTAAAAATAAGGTTACCATTTTCAGAAAGCTGTAATGATCCCCAATGGAGATACTTTTGTGTATCCGCAGAGGGGATTTATGAAACAGACGCAACCGGACAAAAGACTTTCCTGGGAACCCAGGGACTGTTGAGAGATATCACCGAACAAAAGCAAATGCAGGATCAACTGGTGCAGGCCAAAAAGCTGGAAGCTATCGGCAACCTGGCGGCCGGTGTAGCCCATGATCTTAACAATGTGTTAAGCGGCCTGGTAAGCTACCCGGAATTGCTGCTTATGGATCTTCCCGAAGATAGCCCAATGCGCAAAATATTGCTTTCCATCCAGAAGTCAGGGCAAAAAGCAGCGGATATTGTACAGGATATGCTTACGCTTTCACGCCGCGGAATGGTTACTGATACCGTTTTAAATCTGAATCAAGTGGTTTCCGATTATCTTGAGTCATCCGAATACCAAACCCTGATGAAAAATTACCCTGACATTCGTCTGCAGACACACTTAAACAGTGATCTTCTGAGCATTAAGGCAAGCTCAATTCATTTTTCAAAAGCCGTTATGAATCTTATTATCAATGCTGCTGAAGCGATGCCCTCCGGCGGAGTGATTTCAGTCTTTACGGACAATGTGTATTTTGACAGCGAAGTTAATGCTTATGAAATCATCCCTGAGGGAGATTATGTGCGTTTGAGCATCGAGGATGAGGGTGTCGGTATTTCACCGGAAAATCAACAACACATCTTTGAACCCTTTTTTACCAAAAAGACTATGGGACAAAGCGGAACGGGGTTAGGAATGACAATTATCTGGGCCGCGGCAAAGGATCATCAAGGGTTTATCGATGTCAAAAGCCAAGAGGGAGAGGGAACCCGGCTGGATATTTATCTGCCGGTTACCCGCGATATTATCAATGAAAAATCGCTTCAACCGGTGCTTCAGGACTATCTGGGCACAGAAAAAATCCTCGTGGTGGATGATATTCAGGAACAATTGCAAATCACCCGGAAAATGCTCGGTAAGCTCGGCTATGAAATCCATTGTGTTTCCAGCGGGGAAGCGGCGCTTGAATACCTGAAGACTCAAACGGTAGACCTTCTGGTGCTGGATATGATTATGCCTTCCGGAATGGACGGGCTTGAAACCTATCAACAGATCCTCAAGCTTCACCCCCATCAGAAAGCAATTATCACCAGTGGATTTTCAGAATCAAAACGGGTGAAACAGCTTCAGGCTTTGGGAGCTGGTTCTTTCGTCCAAAAGCCCTATACCTTGGAAAAAATCGGCATGGCTATCCGGAAAGAATTGGATCGAAACAACCAGGACAGGGAATTGCTGAAATAAATATCTTGACAACGACAGATTATTTTTTTAAACAAATTCAACAATAGTCGATACGACAAAATGGTGGCCCGTAGGGCAGAATAGGGAAACCGGTGGAAATCCGGTACGAACCCGTCGCTGTGACCCCGTTCTTTTCCCTGGGAAAAGAAAAAACGCTTTTAGCGCTGTAATGCCACTGTATGGAATCATCCGTATGGGAAGGCAGCTAAAAGAGCGGGGAAGTCAGAAGACCTGCCATTTTGTTTATCGTTGGGGAGAAGGTAAATCCTCAAGCGAATTTCGCTTGAGGATTTTTTTTTGTCGTGACCACAAGGGGATAAATCAAGACAGTCAATAGGAGTGAACGGGTTTGAAAACGATTTCACCCACAGGATTGATTTACTTCATCCCCTTAAAAGCTGTCGCGGAGGTTTCTCATGAATGACAGATTTAAAGGATTCGGCCGGTTTATTACCGATTTAATTTCAGGCAAAGATCTAACCAGAGAACAAACAAGGGATCTGGTTTCTGAAATTCTCAACAAAGAACAATCTGATATGCATCAGGGGGCGTTTCTGGCAGCGATTACAGCCAAAAAGCCATGTGCTGACGAAATCGCGGGAACATGGGATGCCATTTTCGATATTGATACGGTTAAGGTTCACCTGGATATCAAACAGCCGGTTGTCGACAACTGCGGCACCGGGATGGACAGTTTTAAGACAT
>JAGYNR010000162.1 GCA_018399715.1 Desulfobacterales bacterium
CTGCGTACCCTTGACTCATCAATTAAGCGAGTATGATCCACGTCAAAATTTCCAGGTGCGCTAAATTCGACAATGGTCTGGATGGTTTCCCGTTCACCAGCCAGGCTTGCGGCGATCGATCCACTTTGGGATTTAAGTCCTGAAGTAACAGTCGATGTATTGTTTAACAGGGTTTTGGGCAGGGGATTGAATACTTCTTTTAATGATTCATTGAAAATGCGCCGGGTCTCAATGGTGCGCAAAGGGATCTGAGCGCGCTCCTGTTCTATTTCATTGAGTTTTTCACTGAAAAAACACAGGTTGCCTTCCTGCTCTCCGAACGGGACAAACGGATCATTGATCAGTTCATTGACAGCGGTTTCTATCACATCCTTGCAAGATGATGCTGTGATTCCCTGATGCATCAGGCTGGATATGTTTTGCACGGTTACCGGTAGATTGCTTAAAATCTGAAGAATCGCGACGGTTTTGGCAATGTCCTGGTGAAGTTTTGAATCATTAAACCGGATCAATACTTTCCCGACGGCCTGATGAATAGAAAGAAACGCCCGGCGAATATCTTTTTCCAACGCATCATAGAGAATGACTGTCGTTATCAGTCCTCCCACCGGTTCATCTGCCACAGGAGGATGTTCATTAGAGCCTTCGATTAAAATATCCTGTACCACCTTGATTGCTGACCGCAGGCCGATACCGCCGGTGGATTTTGCCAGTGCCCCCAACAGGTGAAGAAGGATATCAAAATGGGCGGGTAAAAATGGATACAGATTAATGAATGTCTCTTTATCAAAATCTGAACCGTAATATTTGGCATCCTGAAGTTTGGTATTATGCCTTAACGCTTCCCCGTTTTTTTCAAAAAGACTGCTCAGAAATTTTTCCCCTTCTGATGATTTCCCCAATATCCGTTTGTAGCAAATTTCCTTGATATCACTGGATTCCAGGTCAATTTGAATGGGAAACCGGTCTTTGAGCTTGTAAAGATCCGGTGAATTGAGCGATGCTCTAGGATCGTCTTCCGTAAGAGTTTGCTGCGCAGTGCTGATGATCCAGACTTTGCCGTCGCCGATTTGTTTCAGGTTCTTCGCCAGACCATCCATATTAAGGATCAGATTCTTGCGGGACCCGATATACTGCCCCACCTCATCAATAATAAAAAGGATATGCTCTTTACCGGTGACATCGCGAACAATATTTAGCATTTCTTTAACACGCTCATTTTCAAATTGGATAAAGTCGTTTGTTTCCGTGTTAAATGACGTTGGCGTTTTAAATATTTCCGGATATAGTTGATGAGCAATATCCGGAATCATGCTGTCCACCACCAGAGGATCGTTTTGAATGGCGGACCACTCGGTCCCGATGTCATCTTTAATTTTTTGCTTCAATTCTTCATACCGGCCGTCTTTTTGTAGCTTGCGCTCAAATGCCGCCACCTTAATATTTCGGGAATACCCTGCAAATTGAAGCACTTTATAGAACAAAACGGTGGATACATCTGCCATGGTGGCACCGGCAAGCATTTCGCTGGCTAGATCCAAAAGAACCACCGCTGCCGGAAATCGTTTGGAAACGGTTGATAATAACGCTTTGGTCTGCGGTTTGTGAAATCGGTTCTGCAGGTGCCTGATAAACGGGGTACCGTCAATACGAACCTGGTCATCAAAAGCAAGACCAAAATATTTCGTAAAAGAACTTTTCCCTGAACCATAAAAACCGGATACCCAAACACCTACTTCATTTTCACCGCCGGCTTCCATGCCCGTCTGCATTCTTGAGAGCAATTTTTCAAACTGGTCTTCAATGTTTTGTGTGACTACATATTCTGTAATTTCCGCTTTCAGGCGGTTTTCCTGCGAGGCGTTATATGTGATAACTTTTTCAATGGTCCGGTGAATATCTTTTTGAGGATCAAACAGTTGTTTAATAGTGTCCATTTCAACCCCTATTGTGGTTTTTCGCCTATTAGCCGCCAACATGAACAGATCGATAGTTGCCATCATCCGGGTAAAACCCGAGAAATTTGAGTTTTGTCTTTCCGGTTCTTTTTCCGGGATAGAAAAAAACAGTGGGCGAGTTAAATTTGCCCTGGAGATTCCCTTCGATTGCCCCGATACGCATATACGGATGAAGCGCTTCTAAGTCCGTCACCAATAAAATTGATTTGTCCTGATATTCTAATTCAGAGAGCTTTTGTTCGAGTAATTTCTGTAATGCGCCATTGTTTAAGGCATTTGCCAACGACTGATTGGTTTTTTCCCAGTTTGTCGGGTCCTTGCTATCTGCCGTCAACCATATTTTTCTAAGGGGCGCATTTTCAAGGATTTGGGCAATGTGATCTGCAATGGAGAAAATATGAACATTCCAGCCCTCATTTTTTAGCTTGGCTGTCCATGCCGGCATTTGCCGCTTAACTTCCAAAATTTTGGAAGGGGAAAATACCAGATAATAAATCGGCTCAAAGCTGGCATGCCCAAGTTCCCGGCCATGACGAATTCGTTCCAATAATTCTGTAAAATCATTATTCAGAGATGACACGAATCAACTCCTCCCAACTTTTATAATTCCATCCGATGCTGATCACATCGCCTGCTGATTGAATAATAAAAAAACCTTTCAAGGAAAGACGCTTCAATTCTTCTTTCAAATCTTCTTTTTGCAGTCCGAACAATTCCCAATCCGGATGAGAAATGACGGCGTTATCGCCGATTCCGGCAAAATGAAGATCATACGCCAGCAAAGCGACGGTGTTTGGATGAACCCGAAAAGGTATGATTTTGCGAACACTCTTGCGACCCTTCTCAAGCATACCGAAAGCTGCGCAGCAACCGGTTAAATATGTAGATACGCGTTTAATGGTGCTATCCGACCAATAGCGAATGGTTTTACCATTCTGGTTGGCATCCATAACAAAGTCTTTGGCGTCATCCCTACTGATAGCATCCTGACCGCCGGCATATTTCCGCCAGTAGACCTGTTTGACGAAATCTGCCAGGATTGTATTTGCCCTGGATGTGAAAAGAAAAAAAAGTTGCGTTAGTTCCGTTGATGAAAGGCCCTCTTTTAATTGTTTTAATTGGATAGCCGGATAATCATCTTTAACCAGATATCTTGGCGTAAAACATTCTGCCACGATATTGCGCAGTCGCCTGGCAGTGACATTCGGGAAATCACCGGAATCCAGAGCTGCCTGATAGAGTGCTGATGAATCCATGCCCGGCTGCCATAAGTTCAAAAGTGTTCGGGTTTCTTCAATCAATCCCAAACCGGCTCCTAGCTGCGTTGTATACAGTTTTTTGTCAGTCATTATGTTGCCGAAAAATAGGGAAATGTTTTACTGCCATTTTGAAAGGCGCTTAAATATTGCACGGCAACTTTTTCCCATGTTTTTGGAGTTAAGATTTTATCGGTTTCGCCTATTTTTATGGGGCCAACAGTCTTCTCACCATTGCTTTGTCCAAATTCTGCCAAAAACGTTTCAGCTAATTCTTTACTTTTGATCAAATCCAGGACATCTTTTTTTGTCTCCGGATTGTCCAGAAGGCGATGCATTTCAATTTCATGAGTTTCCGGCAACCGGAATAAATGAAATACCCCCTTACCAATACCGATATGTTCATCATGAATAATGGTTGCAGCTTCCCGAACCCCGTAATACTGTGATGTAAAGCTGGTTTTACTGAAGACCGGGGAAAGAAATGCTGAACTGGTCTTTGAAAAGAAAGAACATGACCACCAGGAATACCGGTCGGCTTCGCCGAGATAACCAATACAGATTCGCAAGGTTAAAATATCTTGTAACACTTTTTTTTTCATATAAAATTTATGTTCCTTATACTCGATGATCAAGT
>JAGYNR010000163.1 GCA_018399715.1 Desulfobacterales bacterium
CCAGGACACTAAAAAAAAGATATACTTAGTGCCCGAACGAAAACTGTCTTTTTCGCCAATATCTGCGTCAGACTCAAATTTTAATCCTCGAAATACTCAATGTATGTTTGTGGTTAAAATTTTCGTCTTCCTTGATCTTAACAAAAAATTCTGGTTTTCATTCGGGCACTACTTACCTATATCATGCGTTTTTTCACAGCAGATACCAGAAGACGGGCCATGACATAACAAATGATAAAAAAAGGTATGAAATTGAGCCCGTTATGAAAAAAAGGCAAAGAGAACCGCACGTCTCCGAAACGGCTTTGAAGCCAGGCACCTGCCAGAAATACGGGCCAAAGTGACGACATCCCCATGGCCATCAGCAGAAAAAATGATTTTCCGAAAGCGTCGTTGGCAAGCTGGTTAATGGCCTTGTAAGATCGTTTATCCCCGCTTTTCAGGGCGTTTATGGATCGCTCCTGGTAGTAAGATGTCTCGTTGAGTCGTTGACTGACAGCAGTCCGGTTGATCCGATACCCGGCTGCAAGGGTCAATTCACCCAGAATACTGGCCCATATTCCAAGAATAAAAGTTCCCAGCCACCATCCCATCATTGGATTGTCTATCCACCGATAGGGTGCAATCAGGAAAGGATCGACTGCTGATAATATTGTTTTCAGATAATCCATTGCTTTTTTCGAAAATCCAAAAAAACCTCCGGCCTGAACAAAGACCGGAGGTCGTCAGTGTTTCATTAATAGGGAGGAACGAGAGAGTACCCTAAAAAGCCTTTGGAAGTATAACGCAGGCCCACGTAAAAAGCCAAAACGATAAAGATGATCTTGAGCACTTTATCAGGGATATATTTTGAGGTTCTGGGACCAATCATGGAACCGATAAAAATACCGATCAACTCTGCACCGACAAGGCCCCATGAAATTAAGATTCCTTTTCCAATCATATAGGAAAAGATAGAAACAATCATGCCGATCAAAACACATAAAGCGGAAGTTCCGGCAACCAGAAACATGGGAAGGCCGGCTACTGATGTCAGAAACGGAACATATAGAAAACCGCCGCCTACCCCCAGAAAAGATGCAATGGCAGCAATTGTTATGCCGCCTACCATTGGTATCCATGCCTTAAACTTAAATTCCACCCCGTAAAAAGTAAACCGAATAGTTCCGATAAAAAAGGCCAGACCCCACCCGATAAGAACCAGAGCATAAGCTACCCATGTAAAGCCGGAAACCAGATTAATCCAAAGAGCGGAGGCAACCACTATTATCACGGAAATCCACATGATTACGGTAGAGCCGTGGATTATTTTGACACCCTGGTCTGCCGTATCCTTTTTTTCTTTTACCGCTTTTTGAAAGGCTTCTGCTGCGGCTTTGGCCTCTTTTTTACGGGCAGCCCCCCGCGGGGTGATTTCATAAATCAGAAAAAAACCCAGCAGCCACACGATAAGGCCGAAATATCCAATATAGTCCCGAAGTGATACTTTCCCCGCTGTCAATTCCGGCACCAACCATGAGCCTCCCACGCCACCGATAGCCAGACATATTCCAAGAGGTGCAACAAGACGTCCCATGCGGTAATAATTAAATGATGAAATAGCGCCACTCAGGCCTCCCAACCACTGGTTGGAAACCCGAATGGAATCTGTGAGCAGGTTGTTAACCGGATTGCCCTTTCCGAACTGCTTGGCATAGTCTGCCAGCCCAAAAATCGTGATATGGCCGACACCTGCCATAATTCCTCCAAATGCACCAACGGTAGAAAATATCCATCCTACCCATATGGCCCAAATCAATCCTAAGAGTATGTTGGTTTGAGGGGCACCGGGAATTCCCAGATAGCCGGGAGCATCATTTGGCTTAATGACATCTGTGGTTTTCTGGGCATGCTCTTTTGTTTCCAAACTCTTATGAATTGCCTGCCTGAGTTTATCCGGCATATTGTCAGTGGTCAGGGATGGACCTGATACAGGTTCTTGGGTTTGCGCCCAGGTTATTGAAACGACACTGAGAAAGAGCAAGAGTCCAGTCCAAATAAATAATTTCTTTATACCCATAATTTTCCTTTCAATTTTCCCTTTCCAATTTTGAAATAAATTTTCGTGATCCATAACTCAGAAATCAGCAGTCAAAGATCAGAAGTCATAACGAATCCTCAGTTTTTAAAAGCAAATTATATACCATCATTTTTTTTTATTTTAGCAAATGGTTTTCTTATGATAAACTCATAAAAAAAGGGCATCATTGAAAAGAAAAAACCAGTTTTTACGGTTTAACTGCAAATAATTTTTTGCAGTTCAATAAAAAAAATTATAACTGTTTTACCAATTTAAATAAAAGAAAAATCGATATAAAAAATATGCACTGCTATAAAATAATTGCATTTTTTTTAGTTTGATAATTTCTTATTATGTTTCATAGCTGTTTTATACAGGCATGCTGGTGAATAAGACCCCGTTAACATATCGGTCATTTAAACAGTTAGTCTTAAACGAAACCGAAGGAATCGATTATCGCGTTCGGACACGGGCAGGATTTTCGGGAATTGCCATAATGGCAATCCATGGCGGCGGAATTGAGCCGGGAACCACTGAAATTGCAGAGGCAGTTGCAGGACAATCTCATACATTTTATACGTTCAGTGGTCTAAAAGACAAGGGGAATGCTTCGCTTCATATAACCAGCAGCAGGTTTGATGAGCCAACAGGTCTGGAGATCGCGAAAACAGCATGGATTACCGTAAGCTTTCATGGGTGTAGTCATCGCGGACTATCGGTTTTTCTGGGACGAAAAAATTCGACACTAAAATCAATCATTTGCAAATCTCTTGAAAAAGCTGGATTTAAAATCGCGGAATCTGCAAAATTTCCGGGAACAAATCCGCTTAACATCTGTAACCGGTGCCGCTGCGGCACTGGCGTCCAGTTGGAAATATCTGCAGGGCTTCGCAGCATTATGTTTAACCAATTGAATTGCTCTCGGCAAAGAAAGCCTACCGGGATATTTACCCGATTTGTTGATGCCTTTCAATCAGCCATAGATGACTTTAATGCTTGAAAATTTTATAATAAACTGATTTTATAAGCTGCAAATAGCAAAACCGCCCGTAATGATAAAAACAACCGTCGAAAAATCATCGGAAACGTGAAAACTTGACAGAACTTAACGGCCAGATAGAAAGGATTACCTTTCGAAGTGAAGAAAGCGGTTATACCATCGCTCGGATAAAAGTTCGCGGCCGGAACGACCTGGTAACGGTGGTGGGAAATCTGATGAATCCTGCTCCGGGAGAGATTTTAAAAATGAAAGGCACTTGGACCTGTCATCCTAAGTATGGGGAACAGTTCAAGTTGGAACAGTATGAAACGGTTGTTCCGGCTACTGTCCACGGTATTCGAAAATATCTGGGCTCCGGTCTTATACGGGGCATCGGTCCGGTAATGGCGGAGCGAATCGTCAAAAAGTTCGGTCTAAATACACTGGATGTTATCGAAAAGAATATCGATCGTCTTATCGAGGTGGACGGCATCGGCGGAAAAAGAATTTCCATGATCAAAAAAGCCTGGGATGAGCAAAAGGAAATTCGTCAGGTGATGCTATTTCTGCAAAGCTACGGTGTCAGTTCAGGATATGCCGCAAAGATTTTCAAAAATTATGGAAACAGAGCCATCAGTATTGTCAGGGAGAACCCGTATCGTCTGGCTACAGATATTTTTGGTATCGGTTTTATTACTGCTGACAGAATCGCTGAAAATCTTGGATTTGAAAAAGATTCCCTTCAAAGGGTTACGGCGGG
>JAGYNR010000164.1 GCA_018399715.1 Desulfobacterales bacterium
GCCGGGCTCAAGATAGCTCCCAAAGCAGGTGCGCTACCAGACTGCGCCACGCCCCGAAAAAAAAATGATTTTATATCATTGTTAGTGTCTGTCTTCAAGAAAATTTTTATTTTACTTTGTTTTTTTAAAAAACATTGGATCATAGTTGACATTATTTACGTGAAAACATTGATTGTATGATAAAGTGAAAAACCACCACGTCTTTATCCATACAATTGGCAGACTCAACTTTTAAGGTTAGAAGCAGATATTGGAATTTTTATGGCTTAAAGCCGTATGCCTCGAAAACATCTTTTAGTGCTGTATAAACCTGTTGCCTGCTTAAACCGAATTCTTCCAGCGTATAATGGTGGTGGCTTTTATAATGTTGAGCCTGGTTTGATGCTTCAGCAAGAAACTGATCATATCTGCCGCTTATCGGTATTTGGAAGTGATGATAGATTCGCTCTACGGCTGCCTGTGGGTTGGCAGTCAGGTCATCGTAATGGATTTCTAATAACTGTTCGGCCGGCAGGGTTTTTTTGATTTCCAGGATGCGCTTATAATACGTAAAAATGATTTCGGCCAGCGCCTGGAACGTCTCCGTTTTATTGGCGGCTTTTGGCGCCATGGTTTTCCAGGGAACGGCAAACATGCTGATCAGGGAAGGAATCGATTGGTAGGGGTGCCGAACCAGATGTACCAGACGGATATCCGGAAAGGTCTGCAAAACAGACCGGAGGCGCCCGGCAATCAGCGCTACTTTTTCGAGCAGGATTTTATCCGGCCCGGTGGCATACAGATGCCGTTTCAGGCAGTTTAAATAATAAGCCATGAGTTTATCACGCTTTGCTTCCGGCAACCGGTCAACAACCATGGCTTCCGGCAGGGCCTCAAAATAGGGGAAAAGAAGCCCGGTTAATGGGCTTAACAATGTATACACAAACAGCATTTCATCGGATTCTGCTTCTAAAGGACCGGTTTTGTGAATATGGTTCCATCCGCTAAACCCCTGATCACTGAACCGATTGATTATCCGGGCAACAGGTGAGCCAAGCCGTTGATCTGTTTTTCCCAAAAGATCAAAAATTTTGTAAAAGAAAATGGCCGGAAAAATCGTGTCAACCAGCTTGAAATACGTAAACCGGTCATCGCAGGACATCAACCGGTGGGTAACCGTTGTGCCGCTGCGCGGATTGCCAATGATAAATATCGGTGATTTGACCGGTTGTTTCCGGAAATCAGGGAAGAACAGATAATCCAGTTTGCGCACGCACCATACGAATGTGCGCAACCCCATAAACAAAAGAGGAAATACAGTAATGAAAAACAGGTGGCGTCCGGAAATATTGTCCGGTTTTATAGCATTTCGCCAGCATTTGGAAAGCGTTTTAATGTGAAAATACATTGATATTCTTCCTTTTTCATTTCATGGATTCGTTAAGGCGACGGTTTAGATCATTAATGGCTTCTTCTGCGATCTCAGCCGATTTTTCAGCATTTTTAATCATCTCTGTTTTACTTTCCTCTGGTTGGTCTCCTGAATAATAATTCTTAAAAACAAGGATTCCCAATATAAGTGCTGCAATCAGAACCATAATCAAAAAAGCGCCTCTCATTTATGTTCCCCTTTTTATGATGGTGACAGTTAGAGATATGGCAAGAAATAATCGTTTGATGTCCCTTAATTTTTTAAATAAAAAAGACTTGCAAAAAATTTAACAAAAGATGACGTAGGCGTCAATTTTCTTTTAAGAGATTTAACGAACAGCCTTTTATCTTCTTTCTGAATGTTCTCAGATATGATAAAAAAATGGGGAAAAAGTATAATGCAAAAAACAACATAGGTCATCGATAAGCAACCATTTCAATTGAGGATAGGAAAGATGAGACATTTGACAGGCATTTTATTTGTATTAATCATGGGGATAATTGTTACCGGATGTGGTAACAAAAATAAAATTATCGAGTTTTCACAGCTGAAGGCAAAGGAGTTTGCAGTTCCTACCGGAACGGTCGCAGACAAACTGGTACTGTCCAGATTCCCGGATGCGAAATTTAAATATTTTAATAGTGTCCTGGATGCCTGTATGGCGGTAAAGGATGGTAAAGCCGATGTTGCAGCCTATGATGAACCAATTCTGAGGAATATCGCTGCTAAAAATCCGGGCTTAGTTGTTCTTCCTGAAATGATAACAACTGATGCCTATGGCTTTGCTGTGCGTCCTGATGACAGAAATTTAAAAGATACTATTGATAATATCATCAATGAATTAAAATCCAGTGGTGAGTATGACCGAATGTTGAGCCGATGGCTACCGGAAAAAGGATCACCCCTACCGATGCCGGAGATAAAAACCGGTAGCAATGGTGTGCTGCGATTCGGCACGGCTGCAATTACGGAACCATTTTCCTTTCTTGATGCATCCCACAATATAGTGGGTCTGGATATTGAAATTGTCTCCCTGGTGGCCCGAAAACTAAACAGGAAAATCCAGATCGTCAATATGGATTTTGGCGCCATGATTCCGACTTTAGTGGCCGGAAAAGTCGATATGATTGGTGCCTGTATCACCATAACACCCGAACGCGCGAAAAAAGTCCTGTTTTCCCACCCCTACTATGTCGGTGGTATCGCTGCGCTGGTGAGAAAATAGCCGGAAGCATAACACAGGGGAGTTTTGAATTATCAAGGAGAACCCTTATCTGATGGTTCTTGGTAGACTAACAACTATGGTGGAGCGCCGAATTGCCCCTGAGCATTCATACCGACTTTGAAGAGTTCGCGGTTTAGGACAGGTAACAAAACAAATGAAAAAAAATCTGTTTATTCTTTTTTCCGTCATTTTATGCGGGTGTGTGGGCATACCGGAAGGTATTTCACCGGTTACCAATTTTGACATTAACCGTTATCTGGGCACCTGGTACGAAATTGTCCGATTAGATCATTCTTTTGAAAGAGGCATGGAAAAGGTAAGTGCCCAATACAGCCTGAGAGACGATGGCGGCGTTCGTGTGATAAATCGTGGATTTGATACAAAACCCGGCAAATGGAAACAGATAGAAGGAAAAGCTTATTTTGTCGAAGAACCTACTGTGGGCAGGCTGAAAGTATCTTTCTGGGGGCCTTTTTATGGTGCTTATAATGTTATCGATCTGGACTATGAGCATTATTCATATGCGATGGTTTGCGGACCTAGCACCTCTTATTTCTGGATTTTGTCCAGGACTCCTGAAATGCCTGCTTCCCTGAAAGCTGATTTGATTCAAAAAGCTGAGAAATGGAGTTTTAACACCAACGATCTGATCCATGTTACCCATCATTAAACAAAGTTGCAGGGTGTTATTTAGCGCCTATTTATGTGCTTTAAAAACGCCGCATGTATGTTCATAGCATCATTAGAGACAAAATAATATATCCAGGGGGCAAAAGATACAATAAGAGCCGCAAACTGCCAAGATGATCCCATGACTTTAAAAAAACAGAAAGGCACAAACCAAAAAAAATTGCCGAACCCCGAAGTCCCATGGAAAGATAACTCCATTGTAAAATGGTAGATTCCAAACCCATTACAACAAGAACCAACGACAGGCTTAACACGATCAGGCTCAAAATTCTGAGTCGAAATAAATGATTGCGGGAGTCAATGGTTTTCGAAAACTGCCCAAAAAAATCAATATCTAAATTGGTGGTTACGCCAAGTATCAACCCTGAGCCGGTACCAAGCACTACGAGCAGCAGGCCGGCCGAAAAAAAGGCTGCTATAGCGGGTGGAAAGTAGGTATTCAGAA
>JAGYNR010000165.1 GCA_018399715.1 Desulfobacterales bacterium
TCTTTAACAGCATCTCAGGATTAAATTCTTTATATAGACTGTTATGTTGCGGCAACTCTTCATTTTTTTGGTCTTTTAAAAATTTTCCTTTCAATTCATCAACAAAATCCTGGCTTCCGTATATCAAACCATGCTTTACATCTTCCCAAAAATTGTTATCCTCATCTGAATAATGCTGAACTTTGGTTCTGTAAGCCCTGTGACGATCATCACTGGATAACTGTTTCAGAATGCTTTGGTTGCTTAACCAGACAGGCGGTTTCTTTTTATAGGCATAAAAACGGTAGCTGCTCCATGGATAATCAGCCAACCTTTCTACAATTCTTGCGCGAAGTGGGTTGCGATGAATGTAATAGGATGCCTGTAAAAGATAAGCATCATTTTGCACGATAATGCTTTTAAAGCGCACCAGGATATTCTATTCGCCATTGCCGTACCATAATAGAAAAAATAAATACAGGTGCCTATTCGAACTGTCAAGCAAAATCACAAATCAAGGTTTGACCCCTTTTCCTGACCCGGCTTAAAGATTGCCGGAATGACAGGGAGGAGGCTCGCAGGGGTGATGCTATGCGTTGACTTAGCGGCTTATGGGATAAACCCCGCCTCTACGGATAAGGCTCGAAACGTTATGTAGGGGAGGGCTTTATCCCCTCCCCAAGATCGCTCGGTATCTGTAACTATATTTATGAAATCATTCACTTGGATGGACTTGGGTTATAATTGTCTCATAAACGCCACAAGGCCTTCTTTTTCTTCTTTGTTCAGGTTCAACTCGGTTACGATGTTGAAAAATTCCACTGTATCCTCAAGGGTCATGAGCCGGCCGTCGTGCATATAAGGCGGTGAGTCCTTGATACCCCTAAGAGTGAAGGTTTTGATCGGACCCACCGGCGTGATCCATTTGCCGTTGCTCATCCGTGCCTCGTAGAATCGTCCCACTTTCAGATCATGCATTTTGTCATCCAGATAAAAAGGCGCGGGATGGCATTGCGCGCAACGGCCTTTGCCAAAGAAAACTTCCTGACCCATCAGTTCCTGTTTTGTGGCTTTTTCAGGGTCGAGTTTTCCAAATGTGTCCAGTTTGGGTGCCGGCGGAAAATCGAGGATGTTCTGCATCTGGGCCATCATGGAAACCTGGCTGGAGCGGTTCGGCAGGTTTACCCCTTTTTTTGCAGCGGTGACGTGATCTCCGTCAAAATAAGCGGTTCGCTGTTCAAATTCAGTAAAATCCTCGACAGATCTGAGAGACCGTTTGGAACCATGAATCTGTTGATTATACAATCCGCGAAGACTGACCGTATCGAGGCGCAAACGGGCAATGTGAGGCCGGGTGTCGGGATTTAAATGAAACGCCGCATTGGTGTGTCCGTTGGCGTGACAGTCAAAACAGGAAATACCTAAACTGGGTTCTTCGACTTTCCGGTCTTCGGTCTGGTTGAACTGCTGCTGGGGAAACGGTGTCAGCAGCAGCCGGAGCCCTTCCATCTGAACAGGTGTCAGTATGCCGTTCATCAATTCATAATAATTTTTAATGGAAAGCAGTTTGCCCTGAGAAACATCTCCCAGCTCCGGGCGGGTGGTCAGGTACATGGGCGGCGGAAATTCCGGGAGCAAATGTTCCGGAAGATCGAATGCGACATCAAACCGTTCCAGGTTCCGCTGCTCCATTCTTTTGATTTCGGTAAAGTGCATTTCATGAATCACCTGTCCGCCGGTTTCATGCTTGGCGTGGGGAAGCGGCAAAAACCCCTCCGGTAAGACATCTTTTTTGCGAATCTCGGCAGGCGACATCTTTGCCAGTTTTTCCCAGCTCATCCCTTTGGGCAGTTTTATTCGAACACCTTCCTGGACCGCCCTTCGCCCGGCGGACATCATGACAT
Source organism: Desulfobacterales bacterium (assembly GCA_018399715.1). Classification (GTDB taxonomy): domain Bacteria; phylum Desulfobacterota; class Desulfobacteria; order Desulfobacterales; family SKZT01; genus M55B149. The sequence goes on from JAGYNR010000165.1 coordinate 1,884, forward strand.
CCGAGGGCCTGTCGCTCAAATCATAACGCCTTTCGAGCAGCTCCTCCTGGCGCTTCATGTATTTTTCTTTTACTTCCATGTCTTTTTTCATGATTGTCTCAAAGTCATCATCAATGACAACCGGAAGATACGTCCGGTGGATGGGATCGACACCCTCCGGCGGCTGGGCATTGACGGATACCAGCATGGCCAGCAAACCGCATAGTGCGGCAACAACTATCCATTTAATTTTTTTTCTTTTCATCCAATTCATCACTCCCTCCTTTTCTTTAAATTATCCCTTTTAAAGTTTTCCCTTTGAAAACGATATATAATGGTATAATTAAAATCCGGTTTTGAAAAAATGGGGTCTAATACGCATTTACCGAGGATTCGCACAGTAGGCTCTGATTTTGGGAGGACATCCTCTTTGGAATTGTACACCGGCAGAAGAATGTGATTGGAGGTGATGCAGTAGTTTAAAATGGATAATCCAAAACGTTTCTTGGCCTCGAACAACCATTTCAGTCAACGTATTTTATCTTTTTGCAAATTTTAGTAGAAATTCTGTTTTATGACATCGACTTGTCGGGTCGAAGGCGAAGCCTGATGGGTGATATGCCAAATATAACCAGGTAGGTGATGTCTGTTTGCACGTGCCATGAATATTAAACCATATAAAATTTTGAACAAGAATTGAACAAGAATTCCAGGTCACTTTTCCTTAAAACCACTATTTTAGAGCCAAAAAAACGGCCGCAAGAACAATTTGAGGCGTTAAAAATGCCTTTTATCTTATATTTACATATATTTAACTTGGTCCGACAAGGTTTCTGGGAAGATTTCCAGTTGCTGAAAACCGATGGAGCTGCGGTATTTATTTTTATATCCGATCGTAATCTTCAGGTTCTGAGTCAGGAACCTTTATGAGCACTTTCTGGAATTTTTTCAAACTTGCCCTTTTAGCTCTTGCTTCAATGTATTCTTCGGTTAAAGGCGCGGACATTTTCTCAGCAGCGGCAGATGCGATAAACTGATTGATGGAAACACCTTCGCGTTTTGCCAATTGCCTTATCTGTTCATGTAGAGAGTTTGGGTTTCGCAAACTTAATGTACTCATGATATTACTCCAATCTCGGTTAGGAATTCTTTTGGATCAAGAATTCTCAATCCGAATTTTTCTACGTTTTTAAAATGGCGTTTATTGTACGTAATAATTGCACCACAGCTACCAGCCACAGGAACTTCCAAAATAAGATCATCGGATGGATCAGGCAAAAGAGGGCGCCAAAGAAAGAAAATGTCTTGCTGATCTCCTATATGACAGAAAAAGTCAATAAAATCGATGATGTCGTTGTTGGTAATGTAAGCCGGTAGTTTCCCCCGCTTTAATACATCTTCATATTCAATAATCAAAGGAACCGATATCGCTATTGAAAATCTATCAGTCGGCAGAAGAGAAACGGCCTGAAGGGTCATGAATGGGGTCAAACCTTGATTCTTGATTTTAAATCTTTGTATTGGTTTGCATATTGGTTGTCAACCGCTATCCGATCATGGACCACTTTAGCTCTCCTACTAATTGCCGAATAGCTCAAACCAAAATAGAACCCGATTTCTTGATTGGAAAATCTCCCGGCTTCCCAAAGCAAATAAACCAACAAGTCACGTTTGTCCTTTTCATCAGGGGCAATCTTTTTGGACTTGCGGGAAGCTTCGAGATCAAAATCCAGCACACTTGAAGCT
>JAGYNR010000166.1 GCA_018399715.1 Desulfobacterales bacterium
TCCTGAACATCTAAAATATGCACGGTAATCGTCAACGCTGAAACTGCCACAAAACCTGCGATAACAAACCACGGATTTGCTTCCTGAGACAGAAAGGCCATGACACTACCGAGCAGCCCGATAATGCTGAAGGTCCGGATACCGGCAATACGGTTTCCTTCCTTTTCTTCCCGTTCTCTCCAACCACGTTCAATTCCGATTAATACACCAATCGCCAATCCGATAAACAATTTCAATATTATATCATAAGAAAGTTCCATGAGGGTTATAAGCCAATCCCGTTAAATAGTACCCGAACGAAAAATCCTGATTTTCGTTCGGGCGCTAACTACATCATAAATTTAAAATTTTTGATTATAGGTTAGTCTTTTTATAGGTGCAAGTATCTTATTAACTGACAAATTTGTATCATAATTCATCATATCATACATAAATGTATTATTAATTTAAAAAAAGTATTCAGTTTATATTCAACCCTGTGATGTTTCCAATCCAACATTCAATTTATCACCCATCATATCTATGGGTTACAAATAACAAAATTCTCATTTCATCATGATGGCACATCATTTGCTGTTACAACATTACAAAAACAATGTCTCTATCAAACAGCAAAAATTCAGACCGGTCGGCGAGTTTGAAACAGAGACCTCCCATTTTCAGATTCGATACGCAAAAAGTATCATTTTTATCGCTTAAGGAGGAGAAAGATTATGAAAAAAATAGCGTTTCTTATTTTTATCGGAATTCTGAGCACTTCCGCTTTATGGGCGGGTGACGACACCATAACGCCGGAATCCAACAAAAATGCCATCGATCTGGTCCAAAGTCATGCTGACTATGTTTGGACATTGATTGCCGCTGCGTTGGTATTTTTTATGCAGGCGGGCTTTGCCATGGTGGAGACAGGTTTTACGCGGGCGAAGAATGCGATCAACATTATGATGAAAAACCTGATGGATTTTTCCATGGGGACACTTGCCTTCTGGGCGATTGGTTTCGGGTTGATGTTCGGCGCTTCGGGTACGGGATGGTTTGGCACATCCGGTTTTTTTCTCAGCGACTATATCCCTGGAGAAGATCCGTGGGTGTTGGCTTTTTGGATGTTTCAGGCAGTATTTGCAGCAACTGCTGCAACCATTGTTTCCGGAGCTATGGCGGAAAGAACAAAGTTTTCCGGCTACATGATTTACAGTTTTTGTATATGTGCATTTATTTATCCTGTTTTTGGAAGTTGGGCATGGGGAAGTCTTCATAATGGAAACGGATGGCTGGAAGCCCTGGGATTTATTGATTTTGCCGGTTCGACCGTTGTACACTCGGTAGGGGGATGGAGCGCTTTAGCCGGTGCCATCGTCCTTGGCCCGCGGATGGGCAAATACAGCAAGGACGGACATGTCAGACCGATTTTGGGTCATAACCTGCCACTGGCTGCCCTGGGTGTTTTTATCCTGTGGCTGGGATGGTTCGGATTCAACCCCGGTTCTACCACTGCAGCCAGCAAGGATATTGCCATGATTTTTGTCAATACTAATCTTGCTGCAGCAACCGGGGCGGTTTTAGCCCTCTTTATCTCCTGGGTTAAATTCGGAAAACCCGAAGTGGGCATGACTTTAAATGGAGCTCTTGCCGGACTGGTAGCTATCACCAGCCCCTGTGCCAGTGTTTCTCCTTTAAGTTCAGTGGCTATCGGTGCCGTCGCAGGTATTCTGGTAGTTCTATCAGTCCTTTTCTTTGACAAAATCAGAATCGATGACCCGGTTGGCGCCATATCGGTTCACGGGGTTTGTGGCGCATGGGGCACGTTGGCAGCCGGGCTCTTTAATTTGGGTGGAACCAGCGCCAAAATAATCGGCGTACAGATGCTCGGTGTCGCAGCCTGTTTTTTCTGGGCTTTTCCCGCCGCCTTTGTTCTTTTCAAACTGGTAAATGCCACTGTTGGTCTCAGGGTTTCGGCGGAAGAAGAATTAGAAGGACTCGACCTATCTGAACACGGCGGCACTGCTTATCCGGATTTTGAAGTTTTTGCTTACAGTGGGACAACAAGTTTTCCCACCAGCAGCATCTTACATCAGAAAAAAGGAAAAAAACTGGGAGATCTGATAGAATCTGCTCAATAAAATTTATGATGTAAATGTGATCTATGAGTTTCTGAATTTTTCGTAAATAAAACCATCAGCAGGTGTTAAAGCCTGCTGATGGTTTTTCACGAGAAAGGTTTAACCCGATGTTCAAGTTTTTGTTAATTTGCCCAACTCCGGCATTGGAAAAAAATTTTAATCCTCGGAATACTCAGTGTTTGCCGGTGGTCAAAACTTTTTTAAGCCTTGGATTTAAACAAATTTTCTGAAAGCCTGAATATCGCGTTTAAGATCTTTTTTGATGTTATTTTTCAGTATAAAAATGCTTTTTGTCTACAGCGTTCGTTACTTTCCCGGCAAGTACTATGAATATGAAAAGGTGTCAAGTTATCATATACCGATGAAGTTTTGAAATCACCGGTTGGTTGACAAAATTACCGTCCATCACTATAATTACAAAATTAATGTCAACGGCAATATAGGTATACATAAATCCAGAGAATGATCAAATTATCACATGACCTTATAATCATGGCTATTTTTATCTAAAGAAAGGAACTACATCATGGCTGAAAGCATTATAGAAGTAAATGACAACAATTTCGACACAGAAATATTACAATCCGATAAACCTGTGTTGGTTGATTTCTGGGCTCCCTGGTGCGGTCCGTGTCGAGCTATTGCACCCATTGTAGAGGAGCTGGTCAAAGAGTATGGAGATAAAGTCAAATTTGCCAAATGTAATGTTGATGACAACCCAACAACCCCCGGACAATATGGAATCCGTGCAATCCCGACATTGATTTTTTTTAATAACGGTAAAGCCGTCAACCAGATCACCGGAATGGTAGCAAAATCAAAGCTTGTGGAATCTATTAACAGTATAATTTAAAATCGACGATGCCAACACCATGAAAATAAAAAAAATTTCCGTTGTTTGTTTAATTTTTATTTTCTTTTTATGCGGATGTTCCTGTTTTCAGAAAAAAGATGAAAAATCTGCTCAGGAATTATCACTAGAAGGAATGGAAGAATATCAAAAGGGAAACTACAGCCTGGCTATCCAGTCTTTTGAAAAACTTAAAGACTGGTACCCGTTCAGCAAGTTTGCTATTCTGGCAGAATTAAAAATTGCCGATGCACATTACCGTCTTAATCATTATGATGAAGCAATATTGGCCTATGAAGAATTTGAAGGTCTTCATCCCAAAAACGAATCCATACCTTACGTTATTTACCAAATTGGCCGTTGCTACTTTGATCAAATAGACGCGGTAGATCGTGATCAGTCCTCGACAAAGAAAGCCCTTGACACTTTCAAGCGGCTTCAAAGACAATTTCCGAACCATTCGTATTCAAAAAGGGCTGATGCACATATTCATACATGTCTGCAAAGCCTTGCCGGGCATGAATTTTATGTGGGACATTTTTATTTTAAAACCAAACGTTACAAGGCAGCGCTGAAACGCTTCGAAAAAATCCTGTATGATTATCCTGATGTCGGTATCCATC
>JAGYNR010000167.1 GCA_018399715.1 Desulfobacterales bacterium
AGGGGAACAAATCTGACACCACTTATGTTTTCTCTTGTTATATTACCGGCTTCGGTTTTTCGAATACGTACCAGAGTTTGAAGTCTGGGGCTTGGGCCAACGGGGATTACCAGTCTGCCGCCATTGGCCAGTTGTTTGACCAGAGGATCAGGGACATCCGGTGCGCCGGCAGTTACAACAATTGCATCGTAGGGCGCATTTTCCGGCCATCCCAGCGTGCCGTCACCACAAAGTAAATAAATATTTTCATAACCTAATGATTTTAATAATTTTTTCGCTTTTTCAGCGAGATCAAGATTTCGTTCGATCGTATACACTTCATCACAGATATATGCCAGGATAGCCGCTGCATAACCGGAGCCGGTACCGATTTCCAGCACCCGGTCACTGCGTGATAATTCCATTTCTTCCGTCATAAGCGCTACAATATAAGGCTGAGAAATAGTTTGACCTTGCCCGATGGGCAGCGGCCCATCATAGTAAGCCGAATCGACCATATCCGGTGGTACAAATTTTTCCCTGGGAACGGCAGCCATGGCCTCGAGTACATTTTTATCGTGTATTCCCCTGCGTATCAGTTGTCTTTCCACCATTTCATGGCGTTGTCCTGATGTCACATCCATGCCAAACCTCCGGTTGATTGGGTCAATATGTATAGACTATTATGGGGGTTGTAGTTAAATCGCCTCTTTGATTAAGGGTTGTTCTATCAAAAACAAAAACCTGGTTTTTTTATTTGTTGATATCTCTTTCCGGAGGGGCCATGAATTCAGGACCTACGGGATTTTTTATTGTTTTAACCAAAATGTCATCGATAATACTTTTATCCGCCTCATTTAAAGACCAGCCAATAATGTCATCAACCGGTTTCAATTGTTCCGGAGTTCTGGCTCCCCAAATAGCAATTTCAATGCCCTGATCCAGAACCCAGCGAATCGCCGTTGATAACAAATCCTTGCCGTATTGATTGTCAGCCATCTTCCGTATTTTTTCAGCAGCAGCCAGGTACTGATCAAAGCGCTCACCCTGGAATTTCGGGTCTGCCTTGCGTAGATCATCCCCCTTAAACGCTCGATTTTTTGACATTTTTCCCGAAAGAAGTCCTCTGCACAACGCCCCGTAAGCCATCATGGTGATTTTGTGTTCATGACAATATGGCTTTTCATTGTCTTCGATCTGACGTTCAAAAATGTTGTACGGTGGTTGGCAGACATGAATCGGTGCTGCTTTTCGAAATTGATTCATTTGGTCGGCGGAGTAGTTGCTAACGCCTATTGCACGGATAACCCCGTCATCCAATAATTTTTTCATGGTCTCTGCGGTTTTTTCAAAAGGAACCAAAGAATCCGGCCAGTGAATAAAATAAATATCAATATAGTCAGTCTGAAGTCTTTCCAACGATGCCATTACTTCTTTTTCGATTCGTTCGGGAGTGGAATTCCGGAAAACCTTACCATCTTTCCATTCCAAAGCCACTTTGGTGGCAATATTGATTTTATCCCGGTTTCCATATTCCTTTATCGCTTTTCCCGCAATTTTTTCGGAAAGTCCGAATCCGTAAACGGGTGCGGTGTCTATCAGGTTAATTCCCTTATCGAGTGCCATATGTATGGTTTTGATGGACTGCTTCTCGTCGGTGCCGCCCCACATCCATCCGCCTATCGCCCAGGTTCCGAGAGCGACTCTGCTGACCATAAGGTCGGTACCTGAAATGTTTACCAATTCCATATAAGTTATCTCTCCGTTTGATTTAAAAATTAATGAGATCTTGCCAGGCCGTACGATATTTTGGCGTTCGTAAAAACCTTGTTTATGATGATTTCGGTTGAACAGATAACACCGGACATGGGCTTCCGCGCATGACCCGGTCTGTTGTAGACCCCATCAAAAGGCTTTCAACCAATCCATGACCCCTTAAACCCAGGGCAATCAGATTGATATCCTTTTTTTCGGCATATTCAATGATTTTAGTATACGGTTGTCCTTTTAGAAGTTCTATTTGGGGAGTACACCATTGGCGCGCATCCTCAGGAACCAAATTTTGTAACTTTTCCTCCAGGAACCCCTGGATGTCCTCATGGTATTTTTTTTCAGTTTCTTCTACGGATTTAAACATATGTTTGTAAGCAGAGGGTTCAAGCACATGAACCAAATGGAGTTCAGACTGAAATTGTTGTGTCAGATTCAGTGCATAATGGAAAGCCAGAGTGGAATCAGAGCTGAAATCACAACCTACCATGATCTTATCTAACCGGAATTCCGGTGGCAGTTCATCCTGCGGACTTTCTTCAGATCCCCGGACCACCAACAGCGGGCAGGTGAGAGTGCGCATGAGTTGTTCGGTAACTGACCCTAGTACCAGGCGTTTCAAACCGGAACGTCCATGGCTCGCCGATATGGCCAGATCAATATTTTTTTCACTCACCAATCTGGATATTTCATTAACCGTTGGCCCTACGGTAATCAACGGTTCCCATTCTATGTCACGGTCTCCCGCCAGATCCGTCAGTGCCTTGTGAGCATAATCAATAAACTGACTCTGCTGTTCAACAGGATCCACATAAGCTTCTGCATAAAGGGCTATGGAGGGAATATCCACAATGTGGCCAAGATATAGTTTTGAATTAAATTTTTTGGCCAAAGCCATTCCATAATCAATAGTCCGATTGGCGAATTCCGACAGATCGGTAAGGCAAATAATATTATTCATTTGAACGTTCATGCCACGACCTCCTTAACTTAATGGTTCACTGGAAAAAGAATATTCATTCTTTTTTATCATAATCAAAAAGAAAAACAATGGTCAACAGTTTACCGGAAGCAATTCGAATTTTGATTCAATCATTTACTGGTTTGTTCAAAAATCAAAGCGGATAGGATTAAAAACGAAAAAACGGTTTCAGTCCTTGATGTTTCAGGTAGTTCGGTTTATATGTGGCTTTCATTTGCTTTCAAAATTCCTGGCATCGTCGGAAACCCGATTCCTGACCTGCGATGAGCCAAACTTCGTTATGGAGAGGGATACGAAATCCAAAAGATCGGTCACGACAAATCATCCGAGTCAGCAAACTGCAAGATGAGCCCACCGTGTAGCGGGAGTCAGCAGATGGCATAATGTGACCGGTGGAAACGAGTTGTGCAAGTCTGCCTGCGGGTCAAACGTAACAGGAGCTTCATCCCGATGAAAAGCCCAAACGGTGCCCGGACTTAAATGGTACGGGTAAATGAAAATGAAAACGATCAGTAGGAGGTATATACTTATAGGCGAAAGCACAGGTTTTAATTTTAACAAGAATCAAAAAAACATTTATGTGTTATCACCCCCTTATAATTATTGTATCTTGATAATTTACATTATTTTCCCCTGCCCAATGTCCATATATACAGTCTTCAATCGAAAACCCACTTTCTTCAATCATAGAAAAAACGAAATTTTCATCATATGAAATCGC
>JAGYNR010000168.1 GCA_018399715.1 Desulfobacterales bacterium
AAAAGCTTAATTTTTTACCGAAAAAAGTAAAAAGTTGTTATTTTAGATATGGGCAACTGCTATCGGATGTCATTTCGAAGGAGACTTAGTAAATTACCTCCAAGTTGTATTAAGTTGTGCTCGAACGAAAACCAGGATTTTTCGTTAAGATCAAGGAAGACGAAAATTTTAACCACAGACATACATTGAGTATTTCGAGGATTAAAATTTAAGTCTGACGCGGATATTGGCGAAAAAGACAGTTTTCGTTCAGGCACTAATTTCAATCACAACGTCGATCTGCGCATCGATTGATAAATCTGCCCGAATTCATTTTCCCGAATCAAATGAAGGGGAGCTTCACTGTTAGAAAAAATTTAGGTGAGTCTCAATCGGACTACCTGAGAAGTTAAGCGGATCGGCCCATCGGACTCACCGGTCCGGCATATTTGTGTCCAAATCAGCGCTCTGGCCCCCAGAGACGGTCCTCTATACCCAGCAGAAGCCGGAAAGATCCAATGAACTGGGTGGCCATCGTCAGTAAAAACAGCTTGCAGATCGAAACCATTCTGCCCCGCCCAATACCGGCCAAGCCCGATTATCCGAGGCCGACAAAGCCCGGCCGGCCAGCCAGGGCATTGGCCAGCTTTGCCCCGATCACCGCCTCTTCATTGTAAGCCGATATGATCAGGGATGCGGCCGGCAGATCACCAGTGCTTTTTTTTCAGGGACGCCCCAAAAAAACCTGCAGCACCCAGAGAATGCCTGGGAAAATCAGGTACGATTAAGCGGCCAGGAAAAGAAACATGAAAAACAATATCTCCATGGATTTATGTTACCTGCTCACTAATGTCGCCCACCTTTGTTTTATGGAAAAGTCACGCATATTTTCCTTGATTGAAACTACTCCTGCAATGCCGCACATATCTCTTTAATTCTCTTCCCTTTCAACTCGTTGCTCATTGCTCTTCACTCATAGCTTTTCATTTATGCCACAGCAATGAGCAATGAGTGGTGAGTATTCGGGTTATTTTTTTTCACGAAGATTTCTCTGATTCCCAGGAAACCGCTTCGTATAAAACCTCATTAACTTTTGGTCTTACGCATCCTGCTACTGCATTTAATGAATGTTTGTGGTCTGGAAAATTCGATAGCTTTGGGAAATGAGGTGTGTTGTCGTACCGAAAAATGAGCTGGTTACGTTGGTCTTGAAAATGATATCTAAAGCCAAGGTGTTCTAAAGAACCACCTTCAATGACGATTGCTTCGTTAATTTCCAACAAAGCCCCACTTTGAAAACGAATTTTCAGACGAATATTTGCGCGATTGGCCGTGAGGATTTCTTCTTCATATCTTTCAACATAGACATTTTTCAGTTTTCGGACCAGAGACTCAATTGATTGAAGATAGTGCTGTATCTTTTCATGCGGCATTATGAAGCCTTTGTACTAGTTCTCTCCGGATGGACAAATAGTGTCGGTAATCATTGGCCCATTCGGTATATTCCTCTGAATCCTCGATATAGCCTTTGGTAAAACGATCGAAAAAATTCTCTGAAGCTAAGTTGAAACGATTTTCGAATTTCGCCAATCGTTTTGCCAGAGCTACCAAGGCATCCAGTTGGCTATCAAATTGAATCGTTATCTTTTTCATACGTCCCCTCAAATATCATAAAGTCCAAATCATGTTTTATTGTATTTTATACGGGCATTCAAACTTTAATATATCATAGCCACTCTTTATGAATTCAACAAGTAGAAACAATCTTAACCAAAATCCGAAATTAATCTTGAAATATCGATGCACCAAAATTTGCCAAGACGGTCAGTTTTTGACCTGACCCTTCATTTTTTCATGCTTCATTCTTTCATTTTTAATTCTTCATTATCCTCTGCTCCCTGCTCTCTTTTGTCTGCTTACGCCCAAATCAATGCTTCCTGCTTACTTTTCCCGCTCGGCACTCATTGCTCGTCACTCATAGCCTTTCTTTTTCACCCGTACAGCAATGAGTGCCGAGTTTATTTCTTTTTTGGATTGAAACCTTTAATCCCCCAATAATGCGTGCCACTTCCATAGCAATTGAATTTATTTGATCAAAAATATTTTTGGTAATATAACCAATATCCAATGCTACATAAAGCTGTGATCGAAGTTCAGCACAGGAAGCCTTTGCGATGACCAAAAACTGATGGAATTCCTTACTGCTGCCACGTTCGAAACCTTCAGCCAAATTGGACATAATAGAAACCGAAGACCTCTGCATTTGATTACAAAGTCCAAAATCCTTACAAAACGGCTCCTTCCGGGTAATCATGTAAATTTGCCTTGTCAGTTCTCTCGCTTTCTGCCAGGCAATTAAATCCTCAAACTTTTGAACTTTCATAACTCATCACCCATCACTCATTGCTCATCGCTCATTGCTCATTGCTCATTGCTCATTGCTCATTGCTTTTTAATCCCTGTCCTTTAATCCCTCGATGACCATTTTAACCTCATCAATGCTTTTCATGCTCTTCACAGCATCTTTGACCGCCCTGAGAGCATCGACATCTTCAATTTTGTATGTTTTAGGCATTAATCGATACCCCTCGGCACCAAATCGAAGCTGTAAACCCATCTCAATAGCCTCTATCAACCCCTGCCGGATACCTTGTTGAACACCTTGTTGAATGCCCTGTTGAATACCCTCTTGTATAAATTTTTCAGCCAGTGTCATGATCATTCCTCCTTGATCAACTGATAAATTATCTTCCACCATTTTTTTCAAATCCGTTGCTGACATATTATCAACCGTTCTTAAAATATACCGGATGATGATTTCAATATACTGCAATCCGGTTTGTTTTTCAATAAGCGCTTTCAATAACCCAAGTATTTCAGGCAGTTTTTCTTCATATCCGGGGGTAAAAACGTATTTAAAAAGCAAGACGCCTACCCGGGATAGCACGGTACCCTTGATCTGATCGTCTGAATATATGGAAAGATCAAAAAGGATAAACGAAAAATCAGGAATATAAGCCACCAATTGTTTATCCGTGTTTGCCATCAAATGCAAAAGACTGGTTGATCCATTCCACTCTTTACGACCGTGATAAAGCACCAAAGGTATGATTAACGGCAGTGGCAACCCCTGCTGGCTGAAATGAAGATTCCAGATGCGACTATATATGAAAGCAGTTGTAGAGCTGTGATCTTTTGAGGATAGCTTTTGTGCTCAAACAACATGTAAACATAGCCACTTTGGGCACCGAATGATACTTTATAAAGCAAATCGGAGAAATATTCTTTCAGATGCTTGTCAACAAAACTGTCTTTGCATATTTCAAGGGTTTTTAAATCCATCAGACCGGAAATATCTTTGGGAAGATAATTGGCAAGAAAATCCGAAGCCGTCTCCCGATCTGACCATATCTGTTTAGTTTCTGTAGAAAAAAAGTAAAAAATATTATAA
>JAGYNR010000169.1 GCA_018399715.1 Desulfobacterales bacterium
GAACATGAATCTATGCTCGAATGGGTTGGCGGAGAATTTGATCCTGATACGTTCGATATGAACATTATTAACCAACAACTAAATGATCTGAAATTATAGCTTTTCTCATTTAAGTGCCAACGAATAAGGATAGATTGTGTGAGTGAAACGAACCACAATCTTATCCGGTTGTTGAACAAGCCCGATTTAAGAAGGACCTATTTATAAAGGAAATAGCTTTTTCGGAAAGTTGCGGGTAATTCAGCTCTTTGAAAATCGAATGAATATGCGAATCCATTTGTGCGACTGCCTGGAACAGGCGCAATGATCGTTGATGTTTTTCATAAAGTCGTTGAGTCCTCCTGTATTTATCGTGAACGGCATTGCTTTGCCGGTGTTGTGGTTATCCCGGATTCAATCGGAAACCGATTACGGTTATAGGAGATTTGCAGCATGGGCATTTGAAGGCCGGTCTTTTCTGCGAAAGCCTTTGGGGAGAACGTGCTGCAAAATGAGCCAAATAAAGTCTTCTCCTTTTCCGGTTCTGAAACGTATTTTTTTTTGTCTTACTTTCAACATACTGGAACGTCACTTGCCCGTTCCTGTCGGCGATGATATTTTTTTCGCTAATCACACCGCGATAAAGATACCGGGAAAGATACTTTATAGCCGGGATGCCCTTACCCACACATTCGCAATCAACGATCCATTTTAATGGTACATTTTTGGGAATCGAAAACCCATTTGCTTTCAAGGCAGTCAAAAAGCGTGCGCGAAAGACCTTGGCAAGATTTTGTTTTTTGAAAAGATCCTTTTTCTTTTTCCACTGTTTTCTGGAGCGGTTGATGTCGCTACCGGGCACAATCACATGAATATAGGGATGATAATTTAAACTACGACTATTGGTATGCAGCACCATGGTCATCCCGATTTCGGCCCCCAGGTGTTTGGGGTTCAATCCGAAATCTTTGAGAACACCGGAGACACATAAAAAGAATAAGGAGTAGATTTGTTTTGGCAAACGCCTGGCCAATTGCCGGAACTGAAACGGCAAAGTAAATGTGACCATATGGTGGAAAGGCTGTCTTTTTTTGTTAAATTGGTAAGCTGTGCGTATCGTGCGGTAGTGTTTGGGTGGGAATGTACCAAAATGGCCTGGATATGGCGCAGGCTCAGGCCACGACAACCACTTTCATAGCTTTTTGAACACCGCCCCTGTCCATATGGATTTTTGCATATTTGATCCGATGAAGGGAACCATTGGCATTTGGAAATAATAATTTTGGATGCCTGTGTTTGCGCCATAATTCACGCATGCATTGTAATGTGCGGTCAGGAAGGGGAACAAAGCGGTCTTTGTAGCCTTTGCACCGGCGGATGTGAGTTTTTTTTGCGCTCACTGTCGATGTCCCCGACCTGTAAAGACAGGGTTTCACTCAGGCGAAGACCCATGGAATATGTGGTTAAAAGGAAAACCCGGTAACGCAATTTCCGTGTTTTTCCGATAAGCATTTCAATTTCTGATGGAGTCAGGATATCAGGAAGGTATTTGACCTTTGGGAGTTTGACAATATTGATCCATTGCCAGTCTTTTTCAAGAACGAATTGCCAAAAGAATCTGTATTGAAACAAAAATCATAACCAACTCCAATTGTTATTCCGCTTGAATGGCCTGGATAATGAGGCCAGCGCGTAACCAATTCGTAGTAATAGAGCCCCCCCGGTTAATCAAAGAAAAACAAATATGTCATGTAACGACATATTTAGTGTGTCAATCATATTGCACGACATATGTCAGTAAAAATTGTCAGCAAAAGTGATTGACAACGTAATTACTACCAGAAATAACTTAAAAAATGTTTAATTCGGTTGACTATTATTTCCGGTGTATGGTTTTATGTTCGTTTGATAAAAATCGTCTGATTTTCGGCCTTTCAGGAAGCTGATTTTATGGTGACGAATATGGAGGCTAAGATGACGGAATATATGACTATACCAAAACCGGCACAGAAACTTGAACTTAGTGATAATACGGTTGGGCGATACACAAAGAATTATTCTCAGTTTTTCCGGAAAGAAATTATAGACGGTTGGAAGCAGTATCTGGTTGAAGAAACCATAACATTAATCAAGCGGATAAACGAGATAAGCCAGGCAGGAAAGCGTCGTATTGATGTTCTGACGGATTTGGAAAGGGAGTTTGAAGTAATTACACCGGTAGATGAAATGGAAGCGGATAACGGCAACGGGGACGGCAATGCTCAGCTTGTAGAGTTTGGACCGGCCTCGATGGCTGTTTTAAAACGAATAGCGAATGCTTTGGAGATGGTGACCGGGTGTGAGAAAGTATAAGTTGTTGCTTATTAGTGGATATTAAGATGTGAAGACGTTGTCATACAGATTATTCGGCCTGGGGGGGATTCCGAAAAAAGTGAGGCCGGTCATTGAATCGGAACAGGTGATTGTTGTCGATGAAGGAATTGGCGGCCGGTTTATAACCCGACATGTCAAAGGCCCTGGCAAGCGATACAGAAATCGCATAGAGGGATTTTCAGGAAGCCTGGTGGTCACCCAAAAGCGGATTCTCTGCTTTACGTATGGGAAACGACAGATAAATATAGCGGTAGATGATCCAAGGATGTCCCAATTGTTTGTTGGTCTTCCATCGAATGGAAGGCTTTCCATATCGTTCGAGTCCTCTGTTTTTCATAAAGACTGGTCCGGAGTGATTGAGTTTCAATTCAATACCGAAAAGGCGCCGTTGTTTTATGAGACTCTAAGTTGTCTTGGTGCCCAACAACGATCTGGATGAACCGATATTGTCACAGATAGCCGGATAAACGATTGGTCCAACGAATAATGACCGGATCTAATCCTAAAAAAAAATCTTCATAAATCACTACAAAATGTAGCTAATTTAATCACTACAAATTTATTGGAAATTATCTTGTTTAAAGCTATCCATTTCTAACCTGCGCTTCTAATTGACAGCATCTTTCAATGCTTTGCCCGGAACAAACTTTGGGACGCTTTTAGCTTCAATTTTCATCTTTTTTCCTGTTTGGGGATTTCTTCCTGTCCTGGCTTTTCTCTCGACAACCTTAAAAGTGCCAAAACCAACCAATGTTACAGAGTCTCCTTTGTTCAAAGAGCCTGAAATGGCTGAAAGTAAACAGTCTACAGCCTTTTTGGCATCCTTTTTACTATTCATGACCGCTGATACTTCATCGATAAGATCGCTCTTATTCATAAAAAAACTCTCCTTTCTTTGGCTAAAGCATTATGATTTCGATTTCTGATGAATATTCAAGAAGTCGTTCTTGAACTCGGTTCAAGCGCGGCA
>JAGYNR010000017.1 GCA_018399715.1 Desulfobacterales bacterium
CAGAATCCAGGATCTTGATTTTCATTTAATTTTTTTCCTGATCCTTTCCTTAGCACGATTAAAAGCTGTAAATTTTGCCTTCCCTACGTTTATCTCCTTTTCTCTGGTCTGTAAAACTTCCCCGTGCCATCCCGGCGATGAAATGGATTCAGGTTTTCAGCAAAGATCATCCCATAGTTTCTCCATGACCGCTATTTTATCCAGACTTGTCATTTCACCTAAAGATAAAAAATATCCATACCAACCTCCAATTAAGGGTGATATTTTTTTTTAAGATAACTGATCCTTAAATATTTCGCAATGAAGAACTTAGTGTATGAGTCTGATTAATTGTATGTATCCTTCTGAACCGTCAAATCGGCTTTGAGGAACTAAGAGAGTTTTTGATGGTAAACAGGTATTTTAGATGGAACGATTCCGTTTTCATGATTTGAGGCATACTTTCTTATCAACTGTCTTTACTGCCTTTTCATGGTGGGCGGTACAGGGTTTGAACCTGTGACTTCTACCGTGTGAAGGTAGCACTCTCCCGCTGAGTTAACCGCCCTATATATATTCTATATCTTTATAGAATCGATCATCAGATGAAGTCAAGAAAATTTTCCTGGTTTTTAGCAATTCTAATTATAACAATCATATTAAAATAATGGTGGATTTCGATTTTGGCGGTGGATTTCGATTTCGATCCCGAATTTTAACGTTCAGTATGGAATCATGGTTTTTGGTTCAAAATTAGAACTACTGACCCGATATTCAAGTTTTCAAAAAATTTGGTCGAATCCAAGGCTTAAAAAAATTTTGATCACAAGGATACACTGAGTATTCCGAGGATCAAAATTTTTTTTCCAATGCCGGAGTTGGGCAAATTAATAAAAACTTGAACATCAAGTTTTAGATTTATACTTTCTCCACGTTAACCGCACAGATTTTTAATTCCGGAACCTTCGCAATCGGATCTAAAGCATCATTGGTTAAAACGTTAATCGCTACGTCAACCGAAAAGAAAGTCGTAAATACAGTTCCCGATGCAACCCTATCGACAATTTTTACCGGCAGCTTTATTTCACCTCTGCGAGAGGTAATTTTAACCGTATCACCATCTTTTAATCCCAACTTTTCAGCATCAGCCGGATTGACTTCTAAAATATCCTTTGGCGCAAGGCTGGATAGCACCTTTGATTGCTGTGTATATGAGCCTGTGTGCATATGACAGATCGATTTTCCGGTAGTAAAAATAAATGGGTACTCTTTATCGGCAAGTTCTGCGGGTTTCTCGTATTCCGCCGGGAAAAATACGCCTTTGCCGGAAGGCGTGTTGAATTTTTCTTTCCATAAATAGAGGGTGCCGGGATGGTCTTTCGTAGGACAAGGCCATTGAAGGGCACCTTTTTCCAGGCGATCATAAGAAATACCGCCATAAGGGGGTGTTAATGAAGCAATCTCCTCGAGAATTTCGCTAGGATGACTATAATTCATTTCATATCCCATGCGTTTTGCCATTTCACAGAATATCTGCCAATCCGGTTTGCTGTCTCCAACCGGTTCAATGGCTTTTCGGACCCGTTGCACAAGACGGGCTCCGTTTATAAATATGCCGTCTTTTTCAGCAAAAGTTGAGGCAGGAAAAATAACATCAGCCAATTTTGCCGTCTGACTCATGAAAATATCCTGCACAACAATAAACTCCATGCCCTCAACGATTTTTTTCATGTGATTTAAATTGGGGCCACTTCGCATGGGGTTACCTCCCACCACATAAAGCCCTTTGATGCCCCCATCTTTAACCAGCATATCCGAAAGCGTTTTTCCGGGTTGAGTATTTAATTTAACACCCCATGCGTTTTCAAATTTTTGGTTGGCATCCGGATTGTTCACCAATTGAGCCCCGGGAAACGCATTGGGTACACACCCCATATCTCCTGCGCCATGCCCGTTGCTTTGTTTTGCTATTGGATTTACACCGGTTCCCGGTTTTCCGAGATTTCCGGTTAAAAGTGCCAAATTGCAAATAGAAGAAATATTATTGGTACCGTGACTATGCTGTGTAACCCCCATTCCAAACATGATGGCGCCACGTTCAGCTTTGGCATAAAGTCTGGCAGCATCAATTATTTTTTGCCGGGGGATTCCGGAAACTTCTTCCACTCTTTCAGGTGTATATGTTGAAACAACCTTTTTTAACTCATCAAATCCCTGGGTTCTGTTTTCTACAAACTCATGGTCATACAGATCTTCCTTAATGATGACATTCATAAGACCGTTAAGCCATGCAACTTCACTGCCGATATTCGGTCTTAGCCAAATATCAGCATAATTTGCCATATCAATTTTTCGGGGACCCGTAAAAATAAGGTTCAGTTTTTTGGCATTCACCAAATTCTTAATTCTATCTGCGCCTACAGGATACGTTTCATCGAGATTTAAGCCGGTAACAATTAAAACATCTGCCCTTTCAGCAACATCCAACGGGTTGGTCATCGCACCGCCGCCAAAGGCACGGGTAAGACCTACGGCTGTAGGTGAATGACAAAAACGTACACAAAAATCAACACTGTTTGTCCCAAAACAGGTACGAATAAATTTTTGGAAAAGATAGCATTCTTCAGTAGTTGTTTTGGATGACGCTACCGCTCCCAACGCATCAGAGCCGTATTTCTCCTTTATTTGCTTAAACTTTGATACTGCCAAGTCCAGTGCTTCATCCCAGGTTGCGGCTTCAAATTTACCGTTTCTTTTTATCAAAGGCGTGGTTAGACGATTGGGACTATTGACAAAATCCATGCCAAAACGACCCTTTACACAAAGATGCCCCTTGTTTATAGTGTTTTCGTCTTCAACACCATACACTTTTACGATTTTATTATCCTTTGTCCAAAGCTCCATCTGGCAACCGCCGCCACAATGGGTACAGGTTGTTCTGACTTTTTTAAATTCCCAGTTTCTTCCCTGAAAACGAGATGGTTTTTCAGTCAGCGCCCCGGTAGGACACGCCTGAATACAGGCACCGCATGATGTACATTCGGTTTGGTTTAAAGGTTCATTCAAGCCCGAGCTGATAAACAGTTTCGGTCCGCGTCCTGAAAATCCCAGGATATTTCTGCCGGCAATTTCACTGCAGGCCCTTACACATCTTCCGCAAAGGATGCATTTATTCGGATCCCTGATTATCACCTCACTGGAATCATCCAAAGGCATTATTTCTTTATTGACAGGAAACCGTATTTGGTCGATACCAAACTCATAGACCAGATTTTGCAGTTCACATCTTCCGTTGCTTTCGCATACCAGGCAGTTGTGCTCGTGTTCGGACAGCAGCATTTCCAAGTTCAGGCGACGTAAAGCGTTGATTTCTTCATCGTGGGTAATAACTTGCATTCCTTGAGTAATTTTTGTATTGCAAGCCGGAACCAATCCCCGCATTCCTGAAACTTTTACCAGGCAGAGACGACAAACCCCGACAGGGCTCAACCCCTTTTTGTGACACAAATGCGGTATATGAATTCCGTTTTCTTCACAAAAATCTAGCAAATTAGAACCTTCCGCAGCTTTAAAATCCTTGCCGTTGATCGTAATGTTAACCATCGATATTACCTCCCTGCGTCACAGCGGAGACATCGTTCCGCTTCTTGCATGGCGTCTTCTTTTGAGTAAGTTTTAAGAGTTTCCTCAAAAGTACTGGTCCTCACGTTCACGTCGGCTTCTTTTACCTGAACTCTGGATTTTACTTCACACATTTCCTCCTCCGGCGCAAACGGAACATGGTATTTTTCCGGATCCTCTCTTATCTGAACCGTCTCCAGGGATTCACCATTTAAATAACGCTTAATGGAGCAGGCGGCTCTTTGTCCCTGCGCCATGGCATCTGAAACGGTGAGTGGTCCGGTGACGGCATCGCCACCACCAAAAACCCCTTCTCTATCCGTAGCCAAACTCAATGGGTTGACAGTAAGTCTTCCACCCCGATTTGTTTGCACAGTCAACCATTGGGTTTCCGGGAATTGACCGATGGATTCAATGAGACTATCCGCATCCATCATATATTCAGAATCCTTTAACTCACAAGCGGTTCTCCTGCAACTCGCATCAAATTCTCCAAGTGTCATACACTTGCATTTAATTTTTTGTACACGTCCGTTTCCAATTATCTCCACAGGAACACTGAGGCAGTCAATTTCAATTCCTTCCTTTTCAGCAGCCTCAATATCTTCCCAGATTGCCGGCATATCCTGCTTTTCCCGGCGGTAGAGAATCGTTACGGTTGCTCCCAACCGTCTGGCGACCCGGGCACAATCAAAGGCACTGTTACCGCCGCCCACCACAATAACCTTTTTGCCAAGATCAACAGACTTACCCAGGTTGATATCTTTCAAAAATTGGGTGCCCCAGTATACGCCGCTTAGATCTTCTCCCGGAATATTCATTTTTCGCTCACCATGAGCACCTACCGCCAGAAAAACCGCCTTGTAACCTTCTGTAAACAAATCATCTATATTTTGAATAGGAGAATTTAAACGAATCTCAACACCCATTTTCTGTATCTGATCGATATCATAATTTAAAATTTTTTTGGGCAACCGGTATTCCGGTATTCCGACTGCGAGCATTCCGCCTGCAACCTGAAGAGCCTCAAACACGGTAACCCCAAACCCCTCTATAATCAGATCATAAGCAGCGGCAAGTCCGGCAGGACCCGAACCGATAATGGCGATTTTTTCGTTTCTCTGCGCTTTCAGAGGAGGATGGTACTCAAAATTGTTCTGATACACATAGTCTGCCACAAATCTTTTGACTTCCCGAATGGCTAAAGGTTCATCTAATTTTCCCCTTTCACATTTTTTTTCACAAGGATGGTGACAGACTCTTCCAAGCACCAACGGCAGGGGATTGGTCTGCTTAATGACTTTATAGGCATCCTCAAATTTCCCTTGGCCGGCATAGGCCAAATAAGCAGGAATATCCTGATTGATCGGACATGCGTTACGGCATTTGGTTTTAAACAAAGCTGCACACACACCGGCCGGACATTTTTTTTCAATAATATGAGCTTCGTATTCATTTCTGAAATGGCGAATGGTGCTGAGCGTAGGGCTGGCTCCCGTTTGACCCAGAGCGCAGAGGGAGGTTTTTTGCATACATGTTGCGATGTCCTGTAATTTTTCAAGATCATCAATTTCTCCCTTACCCTGAGTAATTCTGTCCAAAATTTGGATCATTAACGGAAGACCACGCCTGCAGGGAAGGCATTGTCCACAAGATTCATCCGCATCAAATTCCAGGAAAAATCTCGCCGTATCTACCATACAGGTATCTTCATCCAAAACCACAAGGGCTCCGGATCCCATGATACAGCCAATTCCCTGCAAGGATTCATAATCAATAGGAACATTTAAATATTTGGCCGGAACACATCCACCCGATGGACCTCCGAGCTGAGCGGCTTTAAACTTTTTACCGTTAGGAATCCCCCCGCCAATATCAAAAATAATTTCACCCAGGCTTGTGCCCATGGCGACTTCAATTAACCCGCTGTTATTTATATTGCCGGTTAAAGAAAATACCTTGGTGCCCTTGGTTGATTCGGTACCGATTTCACTCCACCATTTCGCCCCTTTTCTTAAGATCAGGGGAACATTACACAGCGTTCCTACATTATTGATAATGGTCGGTTTTCCAAAAAGCCCTTCGACTGCCGGAAATGGAGGTCTCGGCCTGGGATTGCCTCTTTTTTGTTCAATAGATGCCAGCAATGCCGTCTCCTCGCCACAGACAAAAGCTCCTGAACCCAAAAAGAGCTCTATATCAAACGTAAAAGACGTACCCAGGATATTTTTTCCTAACAGTCCGTAATTTTTTGCCTGCTCAATAGCGGTTTCCAGGGTTTCAACTGCCAGGGGATATTCAGCGCGTACATAGATATACCCTTTTGTAGCGCCAATGGCATAAGCGCCAATGGCCATCCCCTCCAGAACAGCATGAGGATTACCCTCTAATTCAGACCGATTCATATAGGCCCCGGGGTCTCCCTCATCGGCATTACAAACCATATATTTCTGATCACTTTTGGCGTTACGGGCAAATCCCCATTTTACACCGGTTGGAAAGCCAGCGCCCCCTCTTCCTCTGAGTCCCGCCGTTTTAACCTCTTCAATGACATCTTCAGGTGGCATTTCGAGTGTCTTGGCCAATGCGAAATAGCCGTCATTGGCGATATATTCCTCGATCTTCATTGGATCGATCAACCCGTTATTGGCAAGAATTCTTCGGGTTTGTCTGGTATAAAAATCAATTTCATTGATGGAGGAAATATGTTTCTTTTTGACAGGATCATAAAACAAAAGCCGTTCAACGAGTTCTTTATTGATAATATGCTGTTGGACGATTTCTTCTATGTCGCCAGCCTGAACATACGTGTAAAGAGTTCCTCCCGGCTGAATGACAACAATCGGTCCTTTCTCACAAAGGCCATGACATCCGGTCCGAACCAGTTCCACTTTATCTTTGAGATCATATTTGTTAATAGCATCCACAAAGGCGTCATAAGGACTCTTTTCTCCTGCCGAAGCAACACAGCCGCTTCCCCGACAAACCAAAACATGAATAGTCCTTTGATCCTCTTTTTCAAGAGGCCGCGGATCCTGGCGGCTTTCAATTGCAGGTCGGTATTTCTCCTTGATTTCTTTTAACATTTCGATATTCATAGTGACACCCCGTTATGTAAACTTTTTCAGGATTTCTAACACTTTGGTAGGATTATTTCGTGCATAAACATTGCCATCAACAGCCATAACCGGTGCCAATGCACAGCAACCCAGGCATCTTACAGTATCAAGAGAAAATTTTCTGTCTTTGGTGGTTTGACCCGGCAGGATATTATAGGCATCTTCTATCTTATTTAAAATATTTTTAGACCCTTTAACATAACAAGCAGTCCCCAGGCATATGTTTATTCGATGCCTCCCTGGAGGATATAATCGGAAAAAATTATAAAAACTTAATATGCCGTAAATTTTACTGACCGGCACTCTTGTTTTTTCGGCTACAAGTCTCTGAGCGTTTTCAGGCACATAACCCAGTTCTTTTTGTATTTCCTGAAGAATTTTTACTAAATTTTTGGCGTCATGCTCTTGGTTTTCAATAATTTCAACAGCTTTTAATGTTTCATCTTCCGGCGATATGGTGGCTTGTTGCGTGGTTTGTTGCATGGAATTTTCCTCCGTATAATGCATGGAACATATAAGAGGTTCATAATTAATTATAAGTATATACCCAAAATCAGCTATGTCAATGATAAATTTTTCCCTTAAACTCGATGATCAAGTTTTTTCCCGTCATTCCGCGAAAGCCGGAATCCAGAAGGTTTTGCGGGCTTCCTGGATTCCGGGTCTTCGCTCCGCTACGCCCGGAATGACGAAGATTGTTATGAGCTGAATTGAAAAACTTGATCATCGAGTTTAACAAAGCATCCGGTACATGGAGGGAATGTTATGGCTGCGGGGAACCCGGAATATCGAGTAAAAATAATATTTTATTTTTGAGGGGTTATTCTTGGCGGAGATAGTAATATTTTAATAGGTCCAACATGGTTATATCCCCAACAATTCTTCTTTTTTCATCCAATATTGGAATTTCTTTTACATCGGATGTAACCATTTGTCTAATGACAGTTTCAACGGCATCCTCTGCTGTAGCATAGACTAATCCTTTGTTCATCATGTGTTCTGCTGTTTCAGAGGTGATCATCGGTATCAGACCTCTAGCATGAATGGAGGGTTCAAAACTACTCGAAAACAAATGTCTTATCAACGATCCCAATGATATAATACCAACACAGGTGCCATCTTTATCGACGACATACATCAGCCGGGTATGGAAATGTTTCAACATCTTTTCCAGCACTTCCCGGATCGTATCGTGCTCGTTGACAAGCGGCAGTTCCCTTTTTTCTGTAAGTTCTAATATTTCTTTGATTTTCACACTTATTCCTTTATGCCCTCACCTGCTTTATTCAGTGCAAACTTAACAAAGGGAGGCGCTATCACCTCGCTGATAATAACCGCTCCCAGCACGGTATTGACCATGATATCAAACATTTCGGGCGACACATAGGGCTGAGCCATGAAGATCAGGCCCAAAGCGACACCGGCCGTTGGAAGCAAGGCATAAGCCAGATATTTTCTGACAACAACCGGAGCATGGGAAAGCTGGGCTCCAAGTTTTGTTCCTATAAATTTACCCGCAAAACGACATATGACAATTAAACATGCTACAAATCCGACAAGTTTAAAGATCATCAAATCAAAATGTGCCCCCGCTACAGTAAAAAACAGGACAAATATAGGTTCTTCAATTTTTTCCAACGCCTGAAAAAGTCGATCGCTGTTTTTTGCCTTGTTGACAATCAAAAATCCAACCATCATATTCGCCAATAGAGGAGAAAGTTTCAGACTTCCGGCAATACCGGAACAAAGAAAAATACTACCCAAAATGACCACCAGAAAGGATTCCTTTTTTTTAATCATAGGTGTTAAACCAATGAGAAGCCAACCAATAATGGATCCTAAAAGAATGGAACCTATGATGATGATAATGGGCTCTCCAGCCATTTTGAAAACGGAAAAATTTCCTGCTTCTGTTATAGTGCGGACAATAGTACAGGCAAAACCGTACAGGATTATAGCCACAGCATCATCTAGAGCGACGACTCCCAAAAGAGTTGTGGTTAAAGGTCCTTTGGCTTTATATTCATGCACAATAGCCAAAATGGCAGCGGGCGCTGTAGCTGCAGAAACCGCTCCGATGATTAGCGCCAACGGCAAGTAAGCCTGGACAAAAGAACCAGACATCTTACCCAGATCCAAAATATAGGGGCTCAAAACGGCAACCAGCAGAAACGTTAATAGAAAGGCCGCAAGAGCTTCGCTTACATTTATGATAAAGATACTTTTCCCCAGTAATTTGAGTTTTGATAATATAAGACTGCCACCGACGGAATAAGCAATGACAGCCAGTGCCATGTCATTTATGATAGAAAATTTATCATTGACCAATTCGGCAGGAATAAATCCAGATACAGACGGACTCAATAGAATGCCGATAACAATATATCCTGTTACCCGCGGAAATCTGAGCCAATTTGCCAATCGGCCGCCAAGATAGCCGGATATAAACAGAATGCCGAGTGTTTCTAAAGGTCCGATTTCAAAATATCCCATATAAAGGACTTTGCCTTTTCCGTTTCAATTGTTTTTTGCAGGTTGTTACTCCCGGCACCACCCGGCAAATATATGGTTCTTTACCTAGTGCCTGAACGAAAACTTTCTTTTTCGCCAATATCTGCGTCAGACTCAAATTTTAATCCTCGAAATACTCAGTGAATATTGGATCTTATTCATATTTATCATTGACAAGACCAATTGAAAAGCCTAATCAAAATTTTTATTAATGGTATTAGTTGAATTGTCAAATTAGTTTTTGTCTTACTGAATCAAGGAGTTTTCGATGAAACGAATTTTGGGTTGTTTTATCATTTTATTTTTTATGGCTGGAGAGATAATGGCAGCAGACTTGACCATTCTCTGCGGAGCCGGATTGATAAAACCCATGGAAGAACTACGACAACAGTTTGAAAAAAAGGAAAATATCAAAGCACGGGTTCATTACGGGAGTTCCGGAGAAATTTTCGCCATGGTTGCCAGTGGAAAACCTTGCGATGTTCTTATTCCCGGTGCAGAAAAATACACACAGGACGCCCTTAAAAATGGATGGGTAATCGAAGATACCATTTGCAAACTAGTACTTCATGTACCCGTAATTGCAGTACCTAATGGCAATCCGGCCGGGATTACCGGCCTTTCCGATTTGGCCGATCCAAATGTTAAAGTAGCAATCGGCGATCCCAAGGCACCGGCCATCGGACGTGTCGCCAAAAAAATACTGATCCAAAACGGATTATGGGAACAGGTGACGCCCAACATTAAAGTCTTTGCTCCTACCGTAAACCAGTTATTGATTTATGTGGCGCTCAAACAGGTTGATGCGGCTATTATCTGGAAAGATCTCACCTCCTGGGCGGAGAGCAAAGGCAAAATCGAGGTAGTACAGATCCCAAAAGAACAAAATCTAATCATGACTATTCCCACGGCAGTATGCACCCACGCCCCCCATAAAGAGCAAGCGTTCAAATTCAACGCCTATATCGCATCAGATGAAGCTTTCGCCATTTGGGAGAAATGGGGGTTTCCGCCTTGCGCAAAATAGGGCTTTTTCAGATTACATTTCTTTTTCTTACTGTTTTTATTACGCTTGTACTTTTATTGGCTATCGCTTCCCTTATCACTGTACCTAGCTGGGAGGATATTCGCCAGAATATCTGGAATCCGGAGATGCGGTTTTCCTTGCGACTTTCCTTGATTACCGGATTTATTTCCACGGTCATGGTGATGATTTTTGCGCTGCCCATCGGCTATACTCTTTCTCGTTTCAATTTTTGGGGAAAAGGGCTGGTCAAGACGATCATTGATTTGCCGGTGGCGTTTCCGGAACTTGTGCTGGGATTATGCCTTTTGCTGGTTTTTGGCAGTGACGTTCTTGGCGGTGCACTAAAGGCTGTTGGATTGAATTTTGTTTTTACAAAGAAAGGTATTGTTGTTGCTCAATTCTTTACCGCATTACCATATGCCGGAAGAATACTAAAATCCACATTTGATTATATTAATCCAAGGATGGAATTTGTATCCAGGTCTCTGGGCTATTCCATGTTTGAAACTTTTTTACATATTTCCCTTCCCCTGGCAAAAAATGGAATTCTTGCCGCCACTGTTATCTCTTTTGCCAGGTGTATCGGAACCTTTGGAACGGTTTTAATCCTTGCCGGCGGGTCCTACATGCATACCGAAGTGCTTCCGATTACCTTATATTTAAATATTTCCTACGGTAATATGGGGATGGCGTTAACCAGCGGTATTGTGCTAATGGTGGTTTCTTTTGTGGCGATATTTGTGTTTGAGCGGACAGAGGTGAGCCTGTGAGCTTCCTCAGGATTGAAAACCTTCACATTAATCTTGGGGAATTTTACCTCAACGATATTTCCTTAAGCATTGACCGGGGAGACTATCTTGTCATTATAGGCCCTACAGGGGCTGGAAAAACCATCCTTTTGGAAAGCATTATTGGTTTCTGGCCACCTGACAGGGGTCAAATTTATTTAGAGGGCAAAGATATTACCAATGATCTTCCTGAAAAGCGACGAATCGGTATTGTATACCAGGATTACGCACTACTTCCTCATTTTACCGTCTTTAAAAATATAGCTTATGGCCTCAAAAAAATTGAAAAACCCGGCAGAATCCGGGAAAAAGTGGAGGAGATGGCGGTTTCCCTGCACATCGACCACCTTCTTCACCGAAAACCCACGACCCTCTCGGGTGGCGAACAGCAGCGGGTAGCCTTGGGTCGCTCACTGATCGTAGAGCCCAAGCTTCTCCTGATGGATGAGCCCTTCTCCGCGCTGGATCCCATGACCCGAAGGGAAACCAGACAGCTATTGCAACAAGCCGTAAAAAAAAAGAACACGACGGTTATACATATCTCTCACGATCTGGATGAGACTTGGTCTCTGGCCAACAAGGCGGCGGTTTTCAAAGACGGCAAACTGCTCCAGTTCGGCGCTCTGAATGAGGTCTTTACCCGTCCGGAATCCAGATTCGTCGCAGATTTTGTCGGAGCGACAATCCTTACCGGCAATGTGGTAGATAACGGTCAAGATACATGTACAATCGCATTTGATGGTTTCAGTTTGAAAAGTACCGATGAGGCGCAACCCGGAACACAGGTGAACGTAGCCCTACGCCCTGAAAATATCATCGTGAGTAAAAAAAATCCTGAAGAAATATCGGTGCAAAATGTATTAAAAAGCAAATTGGAAGAAATTGTAAATGAAGGAAAGACCTCTTTTCTCTTTTTGAAGCTTCATCATACAAAACTGAAAGTCCTGGTAACCAATAACGCCGTCGAGCAGTTGAAGATTAAAGAGGGAGACAACCTCTATGTTTTAATCAAAAGCGCCAACGTGAGGATTGTAAAAGAAATTTTGGCGCAAGACAAATAAATCTTTCCGGCAGGAGATAATGATCTTTCAAAATCAAAGTATACAAAAGGGATGTTAAAAAATGCTGCTTGAACAAGAACGGAGCGAAGTTGTCCGATTCGGCAAAAAGCTAATCAGTTCCCGTCTTACGACAGGTACGGGGGGTAATTTGAGTTGCATTAACCGCAACAGACAAAAAGTTGCCATCAGTCCCAGCGGGATTGACTATGAAGAAATGCGACCCGAAGATGTCATTGTAATGGATACCAATGGACATATTCTTGATGGCCAATTGAAGCCATCGAGCGAGACAGGTATTCATCTTGGATTGTATTCACAACGACCGGATATCGGAGCTGTTGTTCATACGCATTCGGTTTACGCCACCACAATCGCATGCCTGGGATTGGAGATTCCTCCGGTTCATTACCTGGTTGGCTTTTCCGGAAAAAAAGTGCCGATAGCTCCCTACGCAACATTTGGGAGTAAAGCGCTTTGCGAAAATGTTTGTAACCATCTTGGCGATTATAATGCGGTTTTAATGGCAAATCACGGATTGGTAGCAGTTGGCATCAACATGTTAAAAGCATTTTCTACCGCTGAAGAAATCGAATTTGCCGCCCGTATATATTACCAGACCCGAAATATTGGAACCCCGGTTATTCTTAGCGATACAGAAATGGAAAGGGTGATTGAAAAGTTTACTTCTTACGGGCAAATAAAAAAATAACTATCTTGTCTCTTTTTTAAAATTATTTATAGGGCTAATACACAATTTTGTAAAAAAATTGTAAAAAGGCTGAGTTTTACTTGAAAAAAATGTCGCTTAGTCACAGAATATAATGCAGATAAAATTGCAAATCAGTTATGAATGTCAAATATAGCTTTCTAAATTCAAAAGTATTATTTTATATTTTGTGACTTTCTTTTTTTTCACATAATTTTCAGCTTTTTTAGAGTTCCTGATAAAAAATTTCATCATTCGGTGCATTTCTATTTATCAAAGGTATCTGTTCAACTAGCAGTTCATTTTGTTAGGGGCTCTTGAGAGGCATTTCAAATTTAAAAAGGAGTAAACGTTATGTCAAAACTTCGAAATGCCCTGCTCGTCTATCCGGAATTTCCCAAAAATACTTACTGGAGTTTTAATTATGCCCTTCCCATGGTGAATAAACGAAGCTCCATGCCACCACTTAGCCTGGTAACCATTGCAGCACTGTTTCCTTCAAGTTGTCGTTTAAAACTTGTGGATTTAAATATTGAGCCTTTAAAAAAAGAAGATGTGACATGGGCCGATGTCGTATTTATTTCATCTATGATCGTGCAAAAGGATTCTTTCAATGAGATTGTCAAACTCTGCAATAATCTCAATACTCCGGTTGCCGCAGGAGGTCCTTATCCGATGACCAATTGCGAAGATATTCTTGGTGTTGATCATTTTATTCTCGGAGAAGTGGAGGAAACTTTTTCGGGTTTTTTAACGGATTTTCAAAAGGGCACAGCAAAGCATATCTATCCCGCACCGTCTCGTCCTCATCTGAAAAATACGGTAACCCCTCGTTTTGATTTACTGGATTTAAGCGCCTATGGCTGTATGTCCGTTCAGTATTCAAGAGGATGTCCGTTTAACTGCGAGTTTTGCGATATATGGATAATTTATGGAAACCGGTGCCGGGTAAAACCAACTGAGAAGGTAATCGCTGAAATGGATTCCCTTTACCGGATCGGATGGCGAGGACCTGTCTTTATGGTCGATGACAATTTTATCGGTAATAAGCGCAAGGTAAAACAAGAACTTCTTCCTGCGCTTATTGATTGGCAGCAATCCCATGGCTATCCGTTTAACTTTTTCACTGAGGCCAGTATTAATCTGGCTGATGATGACGAGTTAATACAAAGTATGCAGCAAGCCGGGTTCAATGAGGTTTTTATCGGCATAGAGACCCCGTCTATGGAATCTCTCAAAGAAACAGGTAAGACACAAAACATGAAAACTGACATGAGCCTGGCCATAGATAAGATTCAGCGAAACGGAATGGAGGTGATGGCTGGTTTTATTCTGGGCTTTGATTCCGATGCGGAAAATATCTTTGACCGCCAGATCGAATTTATTCAGCAAAATGCAATCCCCAAAGCCATGGTAGGTCTTTTAAATGCACTGCCCGGTACTAAACTGTATGAACGATTGGAAAGGGAAGGCCGTATTTTGGGCACTTCTACAGGTAACAATACCCACTGTATGGAGACAAATTTTGTCACCAGGATGGATAGCGAAAAATTAAAGGAAGGTTACAAGAAGGTCCTGGGCAGTATTTATGATAGCAATTTAAGAAACTATTTTGCCCGTTGCAACAAGCTGTTGGACAACATTGAAAATGCAACCCACTTTCGAAGAAAAGTTTGTTTTTCCGATTTGCGTATTCTTTTCAGGTCTTTTCGGATTCAAACCTTTACTCCTTATGGATCACAGTATCTGAAATTTTTAATCAGAAATGCCATTAAAAATACAGGCAAATTCAGCGAAGCGGTTCGCATGACAATTCAGGGGCATCATTTCCATACGATTACACAGGAAATGCTCAAGATAGAAAAGGTTGATTCGCTTTTGGACGAAAGTTATAACTTTTTCCGTGAGCGGATTTCCCGCTATTCAGGACAACTCAAAAACAACTCTATCGGGGCGGTTCGCAGTGTCTCCCAGTTGTGGGATGAAAAGGTAAAAACCATGAACGATCTAAAAAAGAAAATCGACCGGATTCACGAGGATTTCCGAGGGGATATCCTCGCTAAATATGCCGATGTCTCCGAAAAACTGAAGACACTTTTAGAATCCTATGAAAATCACTCGGACATGATTTCTCACTAGACACAAGTTTCAGATAACGATGTTCAGATAATCGCCATTAACCCGTAAATCCTCTCGGGTGCCATTAGTAAATAGTGCCCGAACGAAAACCAGGATTTTTTGTTAAGATCAAGGAGGACGAAAATTTTAACCACAGACATACATTGAGTATTTCAAGGATTAAAATTTGAGTCTGACGCAGATATTGGCGAAAAAGACAGTTTTCGTTAAGGCACTAAATATAGGAGCGAGCGGCTGCTCGCCCCTATATCAGATGACTTTTCAGGTCAATTTTGAAGAGATATTCATCGGTTGTCATAGGGTCAGTTTTCTCAAAACGCAGGGCAAAATACCATTGTTTTCATAGTATTCAACATCGACAACCGTATCAAGACGGGCGATCACTGAAAAATCAACAGATGTTCCGTCGGATTTTTCGGCAATCACTTCCAGGATTTTTCCCGGTTTCATGTTTTCAATACCTTTTATGGTAAATGCCTCAGAACCATTCAGTCCCAGGCTTTTCCAGCTTTCTCCTTCTTTGAACATGAGCGGAAGTATGCCCATGCCCACCAGGTTGCTTCTGTGAATTCGCTCGTAGGATTCTGCTATCACCGCCCGGACGCCCAGAAGAGATGTTCCTTTTGCAGCCCAGTCTCTGGAAGACCCCGTACCGTATTCTTTTCCGGCCAGCACAATCAATGGCGTATTTTCTTTCATATATTCCATGGCCGCATCATAGATAAATTTTTCTGTGCCCTCCGGGAATTTCAGCGTCAGGCCACCCTCTTTCGGCTTTACCAGTTGATTTTTTATTCGGATATTTCCGAATGTACCGCGCATCATGACTTCATGATTTCCCCGTCTGGCACCGTAGGAATTAAAATCCTTTGAAGATACACCATTTTCAATCAGATAACGGCCGGAAGGGTAATGTTCAGGAATAGCACCTGCCGGTGAAATGTGGTCGGTGGTTACAGAGTCTCCCAACAGCAATAGAACCCGTGCCTTTTCAATATCGCCGGGCCTGGATATCGCCGGCTGAAAGTTATCGAAATAGGGCGGATTTTTAATGTAGGTGCTGTCTTTCTTCCAGTTGAACGTCGTACCCTCTCCTACGGGCATCTGCTGCCAGAATTCATCCCCCTCAAATATCTTCGCATATTCTTTTCGGAAGTGCTGCTGGCGAACATGCTGTTGTATCAATTCTTTTACGGCTGCTTCAGACGGCCATATTTCATCTATGTATACGGGTTCTCCGTTGGGATCGATACTTACCGGCTCGGTAGTCAGGTCGATATCGATACGTCCGGCGATTGCAAAGGCCACCACCAGAATCGGCGAAGCCAAATAATTGCTTTTGATACTCTGATGAATCCTGGCTTCAAAATTTCGGTTTCCGGAAAGTACAGATGCCACATTCAGATCATGTTCGCTGATGGCCTTCTCAATAGAAGGATGAAGCGGGCCACTGTTTCCGATACAGGTGGTACATCCGAACCCCGCGACATAAAACCCAAGGGCTTCAAGATACGGAATCAGACCGGCAGATGCCAGGTAGTCCATAACAACTTTGGAACCAGGAGCAAGTGACGTTTTTACATGGGAAGAAATTTTAAGCCCCTTCTCGACAGCATTTTTGGCCAGCACCCCGGCACCTATCATCACTGCCGGATTGGACGTATTGGTACATGAAGTGATAGCTGCAATGACAATGCTGCCATCACCCAGCCTGGCAGGATTCCCATTGATATCCAAATCCACAAGTCGCTGGCTGACAGGAATACACGAAGAAGCCCGCTTGGTGGTGCTGCCGGATTCATCCATAAAGGTGGACAAATCTGCCGTGGCGGCATCACTGTTATATTGACATCCAAGAACTTTTGCAAATTTACGTTTAATATCTTTCATCGGTATCCGATCCTGTGGACGTGCAGGACCCGCCAGGCACGGTTCTATGGTTGAAAGATCGAGTTCCACCAATCGGCTGTATTCCGGATGCTCATTACCCGTATAAAAAAGCCCCATCGCTTTTGAACACGCATCGACAATGACAGCCTGTTCATGGCGGTTGGTTAATTCAAGGTATTCGATCGTCTTTTCGTCGACCGGGAAAAAACCAATGGTCGCACCGTACTCAGGCGTCATATTGGCAATGGTTGCCCGATCGGTAACAGACAAAGCGTTCATACCCGGCCCGAAATATTCAACAAATTTTTCGACGACATTTTCTTTTCTCAGCAATTCAGTAACTGTCAGCACCAGATCAGTCGCTGTAACGCCGTTATTGAGTTCACCGGTTAATTTTACCCCGACCACCTGTGGAATGGACATATAATAAGGCTGTCCCAGCATGACCGCCTCAGCTTCAATTCCCCCGACACCCCACCCAACCACACCGATACCATTGATCATGGTAGTGTGCGAATCTGTTCCGACGACAGTATCCGGAAAAGCGACTGGTCCTTCCGGTAAAACCTCCTGTATCACTACTCTTCCGAGATATTCAAGATTCACCTGATGACAAATACCGGAATTAGGCGGTACCACCCTGAAATTTTTAAAACTCTTTTGAGCCCACTTGAGCAATTCATAACGTTCCTGGTTTCTGTCGTATTCACGGGCTACATTTTTTTTCAAGGCATCGATGGTTCCAAAATAATCCACCTGAACGGAGTGGTCGATGATCAACTCTACCGGCACCAGCGGATTTATTTTTTCGGGATCACTGTTTAGATTCCGAACCGCATCTCTCATCGCAGCCAAATCAACAACTGACGGCACACCGGTAAAATCCTGCATGAGCACACGCGCCGGATGATACGGAATCTCAACGGGCGTGTCATAAGATTTTTGCCAATTGGCGATCTTCAACAATTCTTTTTCAGTCACAACCCGCCCGTCCATTTTTCTCAACAGGTTCTCCACTAAAACCCTGATTGAAAAGGGCAGGGAGTTAATATCTGAAGCTCCCTTGTTTTCCAGGCATGAAATATCAAAATAGCCAATTTTTTTTCCGTTGATCGCCAATTGCTTAAAAAAATCACCTTTTTCCATTATTCCCCCATATGTTTTTCTTCTAGTTTTCGTTCAGGCTCTATGTAAGAATTTAATAGGCGTATTGTCAACTTTTTCCTTTCATGTTATTTTTTTAAAATGCATTTTGAAGGTCCTATATACCGTCCTCCCAGTGAGGCAAATTCTTTGTTGATTCAGGCCACTGTTGGATGTCCTCATAACCGGTGTACATTTTGTATGGTTTATAAAAGAGGACCACGGTTTAAAGTTCGTAAAGTATCTGAAATAAAAAAAGACATATGCGAAGCCCGTCAGATATACGGGCCGGGTATCAGAACCTTATTTTTCCCGGCCGGCAACACAATTGCCATGAAAACCGATGATCTTTGTGCAATTTGTCGTTTTTCGCATGAGGTTTTTCCTGACCTGGAAAGAATAACCGTTTACGGCTCATCGCAGTACATTTACAAGAAAGGATTAGAAGGTCTCCAGCGTCTGGCAGATGCCGGTCTTTCCCGGATTCATGTCGGACTGGAGTCGGGCGATGATGAAATCCTGCGACGAATTCAAAAAGGAACCCATTGCCGGGAGCAGATCGAAGCGGGCAAAATGACCATGGCAGCGGGAATCGAGTTAAGTCTCTATGTCATTTTGGGTATCGGAGGAAAAGACAGGACCCGGGAACATGCAACGGAAACCGCCCGGGTGTTAAATGAAATAAATCCTGATTTTATTCGGCTGCGTACCCTCGTACCGAAAATTCACACCCCCTTGCTCAACGATATCGAAGCGGGACAGTTTCAACTGCTGAGTCCTCATGAAGTACTGGAAGAAACCGCTACGATATTAAAACTTCTTAAGGTTCAGTCTTTTCTGACCAGTGATCACTATACCAATTACATTAACCTGGAAGGAAGACTTCCTGATGCAAAAAAATGGTTTTTAAAACAGATACATCATGCTATGAAAAGAGATGAAACTACGTTTCGGCCATTTTTTATCGGCACCCAATAATCGTTTTTGTTTCTTTAATCAATAGAGGTTGACAAAACCGAAGCCAACTGTTCCAAAAAGTTCGAATAAAAATGATCCGCACCTTTGATAATTTCCAGTTTTGCCGAGGAATTCCAATGGGACAGCATTTCCTGTATCTGGGACGGAGGGGCAAGGTCATCCTGGCTTCCGGTAATCACCAGTTCAAGAGAATCAATGAAAGCTATGTCCCCGAAATCGATAAATGCCACAGGTGGTGAGACCATTACCATTTTCGTAAATAACCCTTTTTCACAATTCATACTGCTTAACCGGGCGTTTACCCAAGCCCCAAACGAATAACCTGCAAGGTAAATCTTTTGAATCCCCATTTTTCGCATCAATTTTATTGCACAGCAAACATCCCTGACTTCCCCTGCACCTCCGGAATAGCTTCCCTGACTTTCACCGACCCCCCGAAAGTTAAACCGTAAAGTGGTAAACAGTTTTTTTTGAAAAACACCGGCGATCGTTTCGACAACCATGTTTTTCATATTACCTCCATAGAGCGGATGTGGATGTGTAATGACAATACCTTTTTCAGATCCTCCTTTATATATAAGCGATTCCAGATCAAATTCATCGCATTTAAACTTTTTTATTTCTTCCATGTTGCCCCTCTATTTCTTTTTTTCTCTTTCAAAGACACATCATCAATTTTCAATGCATCTATAATCTCTTCACCAAACCGTCTTTTTTGCCATTCCTTTAATTCATCAACCGCTTCCAGCTCGCCGACAGAAGCCGGATTTTTAACGGCAATAGAAGTAATAACAGACTTAGTGGCAACAATTGCCGGTTCTATGTTTAACAGGTTTGCCTTGGCATTTCGCCACCGTTTCAGTGCTTTGACCCTGGGGGGAACATCGGGGGCCAGCCTGGGGGGTTTATTTCTGGGATAAACCGGAAGTTGATCCTCGGGAATTTCCAGGGCATGTGAAATGGTTTTCAGAATGTCTTCACCAAACATACCCACTTGTTTTTCACTCAATGCCGTTGATTTTTTCAACTGCTTCATCGTCCGGGGCAAATATCGAACCAGTTTCATTACCGAAGCATTGCCAACTATTTTAAAAAGCGGACGATCCTTTTCTTTTGCCATTTTTTCCCTTAATTGAAGCAATTTTTCAAGAACCGCCAGACGCCGTCGGCTAAGTTTCCCTGCCCCTTTAAATTTCAGAAAAAGCGGGGAACAATTGGTTTTTGCCGGACGCACGTTGCTTAATACATCACATGCTTCCAGTACCCATTTCAAGCGTTTTTTTTCTTTGAGTTCTGCTGTTAAGATCTCTGCCAGCGGTATAAGGTAAAAAGCATCAACAGCGGCATATTCAACCATATTAGGGGAAAGAGGCCTTTGCGACCAATCCTTTTTCTGGTACTTCTTGTTGACCTGAAGATTAAAATGCTGGTTAAGTACCGCATCAAGCCCGGTCTCCCTGTAGCCCAAATAACGACTCGCCAAATGCGTATCGAAAAGATTATTCACTGTTATGTTAAAATCCCGATAAAGACTGCGAATATCATAATCAGCCCCGTGAAATATTTTCATGATCTGCGGTTCTGCAAAAAATGCCTTTAAAGGAGACAAATCCGGAATTTTTAGCGGATCAATTACGAAAACCAATTCCTTAACAGCGATCTGAATCAGACACACTTTTTCCGTGAAATGAAACATCGAATCGGCTTCCAGATCTACCGCTGCAGCTTTCCGACTTTTTAAAATTTTCACGGTTTCACACACCGCCTCAAGTGTCTCAACCATCCTGTATTGTAACTTGCGCATGTAACCATCCCATACTCCGGCAAATCCGGCTAAGTTTTTTCTTTACATCTATGATGATTTGCTTTATTTTTTATATTTGGTTTGTCAACCGAAGTTTGATAACATCAATGATTAAATTACCATTTGTATAACAATGATTAATATAACATTTCCGGATGACAGTATAAAGTCTTTTGAAAATCCGCCTACCGGCCTGGAAGTCGCCGGAACTATCTCCGAGGGATTTGCCCGAAATTGTGTTGCCATGGAAATCGATGGTGACATTGTAGATTTAAATCGTCAAATCACAAATGATACTCATGTGCAATTTATTACCACCGACGACCACGATCCCAAAGCGCTTTCTATTTTACGCCACAGCGCGGCTCATGTAATGGCGCAGGCTATCTTGCGCCTTTACCCTGATGCTCATCTGACAATCGGTCCGGCTATCGAAGATGGTTTCTATTACGATATTGACATGGAGCCCGTTTCAGAAGATGATTTTCCCAAAATTGAAGCCGAGATGAAAAAAATTGTCAAGGCTAAATTTCCTGTCAGACGCAAGGTCGTATCCAGGCAGGAAGCCGAAGCATTTTACAAAGAAGAACCCTATAAACTTGAAATGATCTCCGAATTTGACAGTGACACGGTCACTTTTTATGAGCAGGGAGAATTCACTGATCTGTGCCGGGGTCCTCATATCCCCAACACCGGATTTGTTAAAGCGTTTAAACTGACCAAAGTGTCCGGGGCTTACTGGCGTGCTGATCAAAATCGTCAACAGCTTCAGCGCATATACGGCACCGCTTTTTACACCAAAAAGGACCTTGATGAGCACCTTCATTTAATAGAAGAAGCCAGAAAACGGGATCACAGGAAGCTGGGAACTGCTCTGGATCTTTTTAGTTTTCACGATGAAGCACCGGGGATGCCATTTATTCATCCCAAAGGCATGGAAATTTGGAATGCACTGTTGGCATACTGGCGGGAAGAACACCGGAAAGCCGGTTATGTGGAAACCAAAACGCCTGTTTTGCTGCAGCGAAGTCTTTGGGAAAAAAGCGGGCACTGGGAAAATTATCGTGAAAACATGTACACGGCCATTATTGATGATACCGAGTATGCCATTAAACCCATGAACTGTCCAGGCGGCATGATTTTGTACGGCATGCGTCCCCATTCTTATAAAGAGCTTCCACTTAGAGCCGCAGAGATCGGAATGGTACATCGTCATGAACTCAGCGGAGTTCTCTCGGGTCTGTTCAGAGTCCGGATGTTTCACCAGGATGATGCCCATATTTTCATGACTCCTGACCAGATTCACGACGAAATATTGGGTGTTTTAAAACTTGTCAAGCGAATTTACAGCACTTTCGATCTTTCATTTCACTTAGAGCTTTCTACCCGTCCCGAAAAATCAATCGGTACGGATGAACAGTGGGATACAGCTACAAACGGGTTAAAATCAGCCCTTGATATCTATGGAGAGCCTTACAAAATCAACGAGGGTGATGGCGCATTTTACGGGCCTAAAATCGATATTCACATCAAAGATGCGTTGAGACGTACCTGGCAGTGTGGAACCATACAATTGGATATGTCGCTTCCCGAACGTTTTGATCTTCATTATATCGGAAAAGATAATGAACGGTACCGTCCTATTATGATTCACAGGGTGATATATGGGTCTATCGAACGGTTTATGGGAATTCTTATCGAGCATTTCGGCGGCAAATTTCCATTGTGGATGGCTCCTGTGCAAGCCGTTGTATTACCGATTAATGATGATCTCATTTTATTTGCTCAACAAGTAAAAACAATGCTTGAAAAACAGGAAATACGCACGGAAATAGATGACCGGAGCGAGAGTCTGAAAAAGAAAGTGCGGGATGCCCAGATGGTCAAAATACCGTTGATGCTCACCATAGGAGAAAAGGAAAAAGAAGGGAATACTTTGGCGGTAAGGACTCTGGATGGGTCCGTCCACTATGGAATTACCCATGAAACTTTTTTCAACCGGGTTCTTACCCATATCAAAACCCGCAAAAAAGATCTTCAGTTATTTGAATAAGAAAAAACAGCAATATGACCGAACCAAAAGATAAAAATGCAGGCGTCACGACACATGAGATCAAATGGTGTGACCTGCGCTGTGAATATGCTGATTTTGCCAAAGTCGACGCCCTGGACGGAAGTTGCCGGACATTTCAGTCTCTGTGGTGCAAAAAACTTAAAAAACATGTGACAAAGAACTCACCCTGTGAGGCCCTGTTCGGAAGTCGTCGTCCGACAAGTGGTTTTTAGTATGAATCAACAGGCATTAATCTTGTCATTACAAATGGAATCCGTTATTTTCATTTAAAATTTATTCAACAATCAAGGAGTGTAAAAGATTACCATGGCGGAAGAAAACATCATCACCATCAATGGGAATGAGTTGGTATTCGAGCCAGGAGAAACAATCCTCGAAGTTGCCCGGAGAAACTCTATCGATATTCCCACCTTGTGTTATCTGAAAGGAGCTACCCCGACAGGCGCCTGCCGGGTTTGCGTCGTGGAAGTTAAGGAGGCAAAAACGTTGTTAACGGCCTGTACAACTCCCGCCACCACTGGCATGGTGGTCAAAACCGAATCAAAACCGGTAGTGGAGGCAAGAAAGGAAATTATTGAGCTTTTGTTGTCTTCAGGAAACCACAACTGTGCGGTGCGGGACTCCGACAACAAGGATTGGACACAGTTTCAACTAGGTGTTCAAGAATATGACAACAGTAAGGAACTGTGCCCGGTATGGGGGGACTGTCGTCTCCAGGAACTGGCGTACCGATATCAGGTAACCGGAAAAAAATTTCCGGGTACTAAGACAAAGTACCCTATGGAGACTGTCAATCCAATGATTGTCCGGGATTTTTCCCGATGTATTCATTGTGGACGTTGTGTTCAGGCCTGTAACGAAATTCAGGTAAACAATGCCATTAGTTTTGGATATCGGGGCGCTGATACCAAAATCGTCGCAGCCGGGGACAGACCCTTGGTTGAATCCGACTGTGTATTCTGCGGTGAGTGTATTCAGGCTTGTCCGGTTGGCGCACTGGTGGAAAAAGATGCTCGCTACAAAGTTCGTCCCTGGGAAACCCAAAAAGTTCGCACTACCTGCAGCTACTGTGGTGTCGGATGCCAACTGGAACTTCATGTGAAGGATAACCAGGTAGTGAAAGTGACCGGTTTCGATGTGCCGCCGAATAATGGCAGCCTTTGTGTGAAGGGCCGGTTTGGTTACAATTTTATCAATCATCCGGATAGGCTTACCAAGCCCCTGATCAAGAAAAACGGCGAATTTAAAGAAGCCTCCTGGGATGAAGCGCTTAATCTTGTGGCATCCACACTAACTACAATCAAGGAAAAAAACAGTGGCGATGCTATCGGTGTATTGACATCTGCAAGAGTAACCAACGAAGAAAACTATATCGCCAACAAGTTTACGCGGTCTGTACTGAAAACCAACAATATTGACCATTGTGCCCGTCTCTGACACAGCTCCACCGTGGCCGGTCTGGCCGCAGCATTCGGTAGTGGCGCAATGACCAATACAATTGCAGATATTGAAAAAGCCGATGTCATTCTGGTTGCCGGTTCTAACACCACAGAAAACCATCCGGTCCTTTCAGCATTTGTAAAAAGAGCCGTTTCTTTTAAAGGGACCAAGCTGATTGTGGCAGATCCCAGAAGAATCAAGCTGACAACTTTTGCGGATAAGTGGTTAAGACCCAATCTGGGAACAGATGTTGCCTGGATTAACGGTCTTATGCATGTTATTATCAAGGAAAATCTGTATGACTCAAAATTTATTGAAGAGCGTACTGAGAACTTTGAAGAACTGAAAAAAACACTTGAAAAGTATACACCTGATTATGTCGAAAGTATAACCGGCATTCCGGCCGGCGAAATTATTGAGGCTGCCCGTCTGTACGCCGGGGCAGAAAAGGGAAGTATTCTTTACTGCATGGGTATCACTCAGCATACAACCGGAACAGATAATGTCAAATCATTGGCGAATCTGGCCATGCTCTGCGGAAATCTGGGAATCGAAGGCGGCGGGGTGAATCCGCTTCGCGGTCAAAACAATGTTCAGGGTGCTTGCGACATGGGCGGACTTCCCAATGTGTACTCCGGGTATCAGCCGGTAACCGATCCTGAAATCCGGAAAAAGATGGAAACTGCCTGGGGTGTCGATGGCCTTCCCGAAAAACCCGGTCTGGTTGTCACTGATATGATTCCTAAAGCCCACAGCGGTGACATCAAGGCTTTATACATCATTGGCGAAAATCCCCTGGTCTCCGATCCCGACCTATCCCATGTAGAAACATCTTTCAAACACTTAGACTTTTTGGTTGTTCAGGATATATTCCTGACCGAAACTGCTCAGATGGCTGATGTGGTCCTTCCATCGACCTGTTTTGCCGAAAAAGATGGCACATTTTCCAACACCGAACGACGTGTCCAAAGAGTTCGCAAGGCCATAGACCCCCCGGGAGAAGCATGGGCTGACTGGAAAATTATCTGCGAAGTCAGCACCCGTATGGGCTATGAAATGAATTATGAAAGTGCTGAAGCCATCATGGAAGAAATTGCCAGTGTTACCCCCTCCTATGCCGGGATTACTTACGACCGGATTGAAAAGGAAGGAATTCACTGGCCTTGTCCC
Source organism: Desulfobacterales bacterium (assembly GCA_018399715.1). Classification (GTDB taxonomy): domain Bacteria; phylum Desulfobacterota; class Desulfobacteria; order Desulfobacterales; family SKZT01; genus M55B149. The sequence goes on from JAGYNR010000017.1 coordinate 25,451, forward strand.
ACTCCGGATCATCCCGGAACCCCGGTTTTACATATTGGCAAATTCACCCGGGGATTGGGACATTTTCATGCCATTGACTATATGCCGCCTGCTGAATTAGCTGACGATGAATACCCCCTGTACCTGACGACCGGACGGCTTTTATATCAGTACCATACCGGCACCATGACCATGAAATCCGATGGCTTGAACGAAAAGGCACCTAAATGTTATGTTGAGATATCACCTCAGGATGCCAAACGATTTGACCTCAAAGATGGTTCACCGGTTAAGGTAGCCTCCAGAAGAGGTGAAATCACGGCTGATGTTAAGGTATCCGAAATGGCGGTGGATGGAACTATTTTTATCCCGTTTCATTATGCACAAGCCGCGGCCAACCGCCTTACCAACGCAAAATTGGACCCGATTGCAAAGATTCCGGAATATAAAGTATGTGCAGTCAAAATATCCAAAGCGGCATGATAAAACCCAAAAGTCACAAAGCGCAATTGTCTGACACATAAAAAACATGACAAATAAAAAGCCTGGCGTTTTAGCCGGGCTTTTTATTTAGTGCCTGAACGAAAAATCATAGTTTTCGTTCGGACACTATTTAGGTTTCTTTGTTTGATATGTTTAATAAATTAAAAATGGATTTTATCAAAAATGTTTAGCTCAGCTACGCAGAGTAATAAACTTACGAAAATCGGAATCTTTTATGATGGCAACTACTTTTTTCATGTCAGTAATTATTATTTGTATCAGCATGAAAGAAAAGCCAGGATCAGTATCAGCGGGTTGCATCAATTTATTATGGCTGAAATCGCAAAAGCAGAAGAAAATTTGCAACGGCACTGCCGTATTGTAGATGCCCATTATTTTAGAGGACGTATCAGTGCCCAGGACGCCCAGGCAAGGGATTTGCTATTCAAAGAAAGAATATTTGAGGATATTTTGATGCGTGAGGGCGTTATAACGCACTATCTGCCCCTTTCTCCGGATGGGGAAAAAGGTATTGATGTATGGCTGGCTTTGGAAGCCTTTGAGCTGGCTATTTACAAAAAGTTTGATGTCAGTGTTTTGATTGCATCCGATGGTGATTATTTACCGCTAATCAGAAAATTAAATACGCTGGGCACCCGGGTAATGGTACTCGGATGGGATTTTAGTTTTGTTGATCAAAACGGCAATCGACGAGAAACCCGCACATCGCAGGCGATTCTTGAAGGAGCGACTTATCCGGTCTTAATGAATTCAATCATCGATAACAGATCACGACGAACCGATCCCCTGATTGATAATTTATTTGTACGTGAAAAAAATACAGATAACGGTCATCATTCCGGATTTTTTAAAGAAAAAACAAATAGTGAATATAACGGAATAGTGATTAAAATCAAAAAAGGATACGGATTTATAAGACCTGAAAATTCGGATGAAAATCTTTTCTTTTACTACCGTGATCTGATCGATTGCGATTTCAATGATCTTAACGAAGGTGATAATGTGTCTTTTTGTATCGGAAAAAACGATCAGGGAGCCTGTGCCAAAAATGTCAAAAATATCATCCATTAATTTTCCCAAATTGTCCTTGGCTTATTCTCCATGTCCTAATGATACTTTTATTTTCTATGCTCTTGTACATGAAAAAATCAACTGCGAAGGTCTGAAATTCGAAACCATCCTCAAAGATGTAGAAGCATTGAATCAGAATGCTGCGGTAAACCGGTATGATATTACCAAGCTTTCCGTTGCCGGCTTTGGGCATCTTAGAGATTCATACGCGCTGCTTCAAAGTGGTGCCGCTCTCGGAAGCGGATGCGGTCCCCTGCTAGTCGCAAAACCTGACCTTGATCCGAAAATGTTGGAAACCTTGCCGGTAGCCGTTCCAGGACTATGGACCACCGCACGGTTACTTTTTGGATTATATCTTCCAAATGCTGTGGAACCGGTTCCCATGCGTTTTGATCACATCATGCCCGCGGTAAAAAGAGGAGATTTTGCTGCCGGTGTTATTATTCATGAGGGACGGTTTACGTATCCAAATTACGGGCTGACGTGTGTACAAGACCTTGGCAAATGGTGGGAAGATAAAACCGGACTTCCTATTCCATTGGGAGCTATCGCCATTCGCAGAAATATTTCCGGAAAAACAGCTGCCAAAATTGAAGGACTCATCCGGGAAAGCATTGAATACTCATTTAATAATCCCGATCATGCTGCGGGTTATATCCGTCACCATGCTCAGGAGTTGGTACCGGAAGTCATTGCGAGTCATATCCGGTTATATGTGAATCATTTTTCCATCGACCTAGGAAATGCCGGCAAAAAAGCGATCGAAACGTTGTTGGCGATGGCCACCAAACACGGTTTTATTACTGAAAATAAAGCTTCTCTTTTTGCAACATAAATTGTTTAAATAAATGATAGCCTTACTTTTTCGGGAAGCATTTTTTTTCTGAACATCGTGTATAGAAAAACATTTAGCCCTTTTTTTTCCGGTCCGTTCAGATTATAGCCTAGGCAGGAATAATACCGGGAACAAAAATCCGTCGAAAACCCCAGGTGGCGGGCCGACCGTGCAGCGATGATATCAATGTTTTTTTCCCCTTTTTGTCTTGAAAAGCAAAACAGCTTTGCCACTGTCTGCACAACATTGGGGAAATCATCGGCAAATTTTTTCCGTACCGCCCAAACTGCAAATACGAAAGGAAGTCCTGTCAGTTCTTTCCACATGTTTCCCAAATCTGTCACATAAGGAAAATATTCGCTCCATGAACGGCTGAGAGCAAAATCACCGATTACCAGGGCGGCATCGGTGGACTGAAAAATATCGGCAGGATTTTTGACTTGTGCTTTTTGAAAAATGGGTCGGATTTGTTTCAGAGAAAACAAAAGTTTTAAAAGCGCGGCGGCACTGGCAGATTCATTGGTGAGCAACACATGTTTACCTCCCAGCTTCTCAAATGGATATTTACTGGCCAGCACTACACTCATCACCTGCCCGAAACAGGAAATAGAGTTATCTGGAAGTAACAGCCATTTTCGGTGGTTAAGAGCATATGCCATCGAAGAAACCGGGCTGATATCCAGTTTACCTTCTGAAAGCATTTTGTTTAAAACCGCCGGCGGTTTGCTGACTAGTTTTATCCACGACGGTTTCAAGCCATTGTCCAAACCAAAATAAACCGGTGCTACATTGATATACTGTATTCTTCCGATGTTAACCGGCCGATCAGGCAAATCCAAAGGAATATGTTGTACGGCTGCTTTTTCCATAACTAAAAAACAGGAATTACCTCATCAAAATCATGATAAACGATGGTATCTATAATGTCATCGACCTTGTTGCTATCCACCGGAACAAATACCATGGCGGCTTTCTTTCCGGGGAAAAGAGACCCCACATAGCTGTCAATTCCAAGTACCTGTGCTCCGAACAGTGTTGCCATCGCCAGAATATATGAAGAAGAAATGTCCGGATAAGCATCACGGACAAAGGACATTTCATCAAAGATACTTAACGTGTCAACGCTGGCCAAGCTGTCAGTCCCAAGACACGGACGTAATCCCATCTGAAGCATTGTTTTGATATCCGGAAAGATTCCAAAAAGATTATAGTTGCTTCTGGGACAAAGGCAAACCCGTACATTATTGAATGCAAGTATCTGCAAATCCGCTTTATCCACTCTGAGTACATGAACAGCAATGGTGTTTTTATTCAAGGCGCCAATGGTATGCAGATAGGAAACCGGGCTTTTCGCCGGAATTTTCCAGTCGGAAAACCGAATATTTCGTGATGCCAAAAAATCAGCCCAGGGGCCCCTACCGGTAGTAATAAATTCGATTTCATCATCGGATTCAGCCAGGTGAATAGAATACGGCAAATTCATCTTTCCGGCACGTTTGCAGATGTCGCAGATAACTTCAGAACTAGTGGTATGCGGCGCATGAACGGCAAATGAAAGCATGGGGGGTTCCCCGTTTTTACCTGACAATTTCATTTTTTCGGTTGAAGACAGGTGATTCATTTGGAATATTTCTTTTTTACAATCTCCCAAAACCTCTTTAAACCATATTCCGCAAATTCCTGATTCAAAAAAAAGGTGACGGGTCAGTCCCAGGGTGGATACTTCTGCGGCGGCAACGCATCCGGTTTTCTGCAACTCCAGAATTTCATCCCGGGCAGCCTTTTTCAGGGTATCCACTTCAGCTTTTTCCCGTTCCTGGAGAAGTTTTTCCACCCAGGTTCTAAAACCGTTTTGGCAAGGTACTTTTCCCCTGAAAGCACTAAGTTCCAAGTGTGTGTGGGCATTGATTACCGCCGGTATCAGGGCACCCTCTCCATGGTCTTTTACGGGAAAACCCGATGGAATTGTCCTGCTGCCGATTTCTGCGATTATACCATTTTCGGTTTTCACAAAACCGTCCCGGATGATGGTCCAGGGATCTAGTATGACCCACTTTGCCCGGTGAACAATGCCGCTGCCGTTTTTATTTTTTTCTTGATGAATCAACATCGTTCCAGAATTTCATAAAAACAGTTTCTGCGAGCGGGGCTGAAACCGGCATC
>JAGYNR010000170.1 GCA_018399715.1 Desulfobacterales bacterium
ATGATCTGATATCACAAAAATTTATCTTTTTTTCAATTGATCCATATAGTAAAAATGATTTTTCCGTTACACTTGATATTCCAGTTGAACCGGGGGATTTGGTTTTACGGGATCGAGGCTATTTTACGATTAAAGCAATGGAGGAATTAAAAAAAAGGGGAGCTGATTCTATATTTCGCTATAAACATAAAACTGTATTTTTTGATATGGAAAATGATGAAGAAATCAACTTGCTTAAATATCTTAAGGAAAATGGTTCTATCGATACAATGGTTTTAGCTCAAACCAAAGAAAAATATAAAGTTAGAATAATAGCTGCTCCTGTAAGAGAAGAAATAGCTAATGTAAGAAGGATGAAGGCAAAAAAAGAATCAAAATCCAAGAACCCTTCTAAGGATTATCTTGAACTTATGTCTTGGAATATTTTTGTTATCACAATTGGTACGCCGGAACTAACATTCGAAACTGTTTTAAAGATTTATGGTTTAAGGTGGAGAATAGAAAATATTTTCAGAACATGGAAAGGGAATTTTAATTTTGACAGAATCCACAATGTTTCAGAACAACAGCTTAGAGTGTTAATCAAAGCAAGATTAATAATGATAATATTTTTATTTCAGCATCTTTTTAAGCCACTTTCGGGCAAAATAAAAAATATATCAGACACACACCTCAGCATGATGAAGTTTATGCGTTATATCAGTAAAAATCTGAATGTCGTCCCCAAAATTTCGGACATACATAATATCAGCAATGATTCTTTGAATGCTTTGATAAGATTCTGTACCTATGATAAAAGAAAACGAATAAATTTTGAACAACAAATGGAACAAGCAATTTTTGAGATCAATATGATTGATTTTTCCTTAGCTTGACGCGTATGCTTGAAGCCAGGGATAAAAACCGGATTTTACAAATCCTAAAACAGCGAAACGTATTTAATCCTGATGAAATAACAGTAGCAATGGAAGTTTTGGAAGCCGCTTTGGAAGTTCGGAAAACGGCTGATTATTTTGCATTCTGCGCCCGCGATAATAACGGACTTGCCGGGGGATATATTTGTTTCGGACCGATTCCAATGACAGACGGCTGTTACGATCTCTACTGGATCGCCGTCGATATAAATTGGTCCGGACGCGGTGTCGGAGGATATCTTCTATGCTTTATGGAAAATTATGTCAAAAATCAGGGGGCCCGGCGAATTTATATCGAAACATCCTCTACTCAACTCTATGAAGCTGCAAGGGCTCTTTATGATAAACACGGATATCAGCAAATATGCGTATTACCGGATTTTTACAGGCCTGGCGACAATAAATGTATTTACATGAAGGAAATGTCTTAAATGAAATACAAAATTTTACCGAATGCGCTTCCGGATAAAATCAATACGGCAATTGATACCGCTTTTGCAGAACATTTGGAACGTTGCAGAAATTTTTTACAACAAAAAAGCATATCTGCCACAGGAGAAGGAATCCGGGAAACCGCTGCTTTGATCAAGTCCTGGATCGAATATCTGGGCGGAGATGTTTTTTTTTGGGGCAACCCGGATTTTCCAATCGTGTACGGCCGCCTTGAAAACGATTCGCCTAAAACGCTGATTGTCTACGGCATGTATGACGTTCAACCGGCGGAGGAGAGCAATTGGATCAGTCCTCCTTTTGCCGCAGAAATACATTACAAACCAGGTGTGGGCGATTGTGTGATAGCCAGGGGAGCTGTCAACTCCAAAGGAGCGCTTTGCGGTCTTTTTAATGTTTTACGGACACTTAAGGAGACTGACCGGATTCCTGTCAACCTCATTTTTACGATAGAGGGCGAGGAGGAGGTAGGCAGTCCCCAGTTTGAAAACTTCATCCTGAACCACCGTGAACAGCTCAAGGCAGACGGCGTGGTGGATTTTGATTTTTCCCAGGATAGCCGGGGAAAGGTCTCAATGCATCTGGGTTTGAAAGGAATCGTATATATTGATATGATTTGTCGAGGAGGCAAATTCGGAGGACCGGTGGAATCTTCGGTGCATGGTTCTGTCAGCGCCTGGATCGCATCACCGGCATGGCGATTGATTCAGGCATTAGCATCTCTGACGGACGAAGAAGAAAACATTACTATACCAAAATTTTACGAACACGTGCGGAATCCTGACAAGGAGGACCTGGAACTTCTGGAAAAACTTGCAATTACATTTGATGAAAAAGCCTTCTTAAAAGAGATGAAAAGTCTGACTTTTAAACATCACCGTAGCGGCATCGAACTTCTGAAAAAGGGTCTCTATTCTCCGGTAATCAATATCAACGGGATTCACTCAGGGTATCAGGGCATGGGCACCAAAACCATTTTACCCAGAAAGGCCACAGCAAAAATTGATATCCGGTTCGGGCCGTATATGGAACCGGATGAGGTAATCGAAAAATTCAAAGCTTATCTTCATGCCAAAGGCTATACGGATATCGAAATTCGTATCCGGGACAGTTACACCTGGTCAAAAACAAACTATAATACTTCCATCGTACAAAAAATGCTAAAGGCCTATCGGCTGTACGGCCTGGAACCGGAAGTCTGGCCTCTTGCCACCTGGACAGCTCCGTATTTTGTTTTTTCCAGAATTCTAAAAATTCCTGTGGCCTCCGGAGGACTGGGACATGGGGGGAGACAGCATTCACCCAATGAATATATGACCATTAAAGGTCTGCGGGATTTTGAAAAATTTGCAGCCACCTTTCTTTACCTTATGGGGAAAACCGATTAAAAAAACAATCATGCGGGTATATCTTTCAACCAATGCTTGGAGCGAGGCAAATCACTCAAACGTTTGAACGATATAACGGTTATGACCGGAACAGACTGGCCGGTTTTGGAAAAACTCACAATACCGCTGATACTCACCCGTTTTCTTAGAAGTTTTCGAAGTCCACTCCCTTTTCCCCGGGTAGTTTTGATCCGATATACCTGTTCACTTTCGGTTGCAATAGCAATGGCCAGCGGATTTCCGTTTTCATCCCATTCAATGGGAACAATAATCCCAACAAATGATTTTGGTTCTTTCGGCATCTCAGAAATATCAGGATCATTTCTCATCAAAATTACAGGTCCTAACCCCAAAAAATTTATACTGGATGTTCAAGTTTTTGTTCATTTGCCCAACTCCGTCGTTTAAAAAAAATTTTGATCCTCGGTATGCTTAGTGTATGCCTGCAGTCAAAATTTTTTAAGCTTTGGATTTGAACAAATTTCCTGAAAACCTGAATAGCGAGTTACAGATA
>JAGYNR010000171.1 GCA_018399715.1 Desulfobacterales bacterium
AAAATGACAGAATCATTCAGCAATAAAAGATGCCCCGTCTGCGGCGAGCAGGTTTGCCCGGAAGAGTGCCAAAAATGCGCGTGTGAACGCGCTGAGATGGAGGAAAAAATGACCGGATACGAAACAGTCGAGAAAATCCAATCTATCATTCAATCAACCCCGGAGCCTGAAAACATCGCGGATGGCTGGGAGATCGAGGTTATGGACAAAAGCCTCAACGCTATTGCCGACATCTGCAATCAGTTTTTCGACCAATACAGTGTCGGCGATTTTGAGGAATATTTAAATCGGAGGACGGGATGATCGAATACATCAATCAAACCCTTATCAACCCATGGTCAATGTGCCCCGAACGGGTCCGCCGCCGATGGATCGAGGGTGAAGTCATCCCCCCAGGCGTCGCCGCCTGGATCAAGGACGAAAGAAATGTAAATGATGAATGGGAAACCGTCCCGGATTTTCTATGGAGTATAATCGAGGACTACCAGGAAGATTTTATAAACCGGGCCATATATAACCGAGCAGCAGCATAAGGGGGAGCTATGAAAACAATTAAACTCGATTCACTGCACTTGCACAACTTTAAGGGCATTTCATCTTATGCCTTGATTGCCGGCTGTGGCGATGTATCTATTTACGGGGATAATGCCACCGGGAAAAGCACCTTGTTTGATGCTTTTCTTTGGCTGCTGTTTGACAAGGACAGCCACGGCAAATCTGATTTTGAGATCAAAACCCTGGAAGCCGGCCAAGTAAAACATGGCTTAGAGCATACCGTTGGGGTGGATCTATATATTGATGGCGATATTTTGCAGTTGAAAAAAATTTTCAAAGAAAAATGGACCAAAAAAAAGGGGCAGGCCAAAAAGGAATTTACCGGCCATACATCAGAATATGAGGTTAATGGCGTTCCGGTGAAGAAAAAGGATTATACGGTCAAGATTGCCGAACTTATTGACGAGGGTGTGTTCCGGCTGCTTACCGATCCGAAGCACTTCAATAATTTGCATTGGGAGAAACGCCGGGAAATCCTGCTGTCAGTCTGCGGGGATATTAAAGACGAAGATGTTATTAAATCAAATAACGAGCTATCCGAGCTGCCCAAGATCCTGGGCAAAAACTCCATTGAAGATCATCGAAAAATAATTACTGGTCGGCGCCGTGACATCAACAAAGAGCTTGAAAAACTCCCAGTCCGGATTGATGAAGTTGAACAGTCCCGCCCGGAAAAGCCGGACCAAAAAAAAGCCGATATTGAAAAGCGGATCAAGGAATTAAAGGATCAAAAGGCGGCCAAGGAAAAAGAACGATCCCAGCTTGAAGCCGGCGGACAGCCCAACGAGTTATTTAAAAAGAAATATGAGGCTGAAAGAGCACTGGAAAATGCCCGGAGTAAATTCATTTCGGACCGTGACAGCCGTAGCCGGGAGCAGGAAAAAATACTGCACGAGTTGTCTATGGAGCTTGGGGAGTTGTCCCAACAGCACGCCCAGGTTAATAAAGAGCAGCAGGGTTATATTAAGGACGGTAGCTTGCTTAAAGAAACACTCAAGGACCTGCGGCAACAATACAAAGACACCCAGGCTATGAAGTTTGATCAAAAAGACACCTGCCCCACATGCGGTCAGAAGATTCCTGAGGACCAAGCGAAAAAGGCAGAGGAAAAATTCAATCAGTCAAAAGCCAAAATGCTTCAAGATATTGACGAGCAGGGCCGGGCCGTATCCGAGAAAAAGAAGATCCTGGAAAAAAATATTGAAACCCTTGATAAAAAAATCCTGGATATCAAGCAGCAAATTGACGCTTTGGAAGCCAAAAAACCGGACATTCAGGCCGCTATCGACGTTATTGGTGCGGAAGAATTTGAAGATACCGAGGAAGCCCAATCACTGAAGGCTGCCTATGATGAAATTCAGGCTGAAATCGAAAAAACAGATTCCGGGGATAATTCCGAGCTTATCAAAAAACTGGATGCCGAAATTGATTTTCTATCTGAGCAAATAGACACAAACCAGGATTTTCTGCACCGAATAAGCGAAAACGAGCGCATTGACTCCAGGGTAAAAGAGCTGAAGCAAAAAGAAAGAGACTTGGCCGCTGAATATGAAAAGCTCGAGCATGAAGCCTATCTCACCGAGCAGTTTATCAGATCCAAGGTCAATATGCTTGAGGGTCAAATTAACTCAAAATTCGGTCATGCCCGGTTTAAACTGTTTAACGAGCAGGTAAATGGCGGCATTGAGGAAGCCTGTATAACGCTTTGTGACGGGGTGCCCTATCCTTCCGCCAACAATGCGGCCCAAATCAACATCGGCCTGGATATTATCAACACCTTGTCTGAATATTACCAATTTTCCGCGCCGGTATTCATCGACAACGCGGAAGCTGTAACCCGGCTACTGGACACCAAGGCACAAAAAATTGAGCTGGTTGTTTCTGGGCAATACCCGGAAATGACCATTTTTGAAGCCGGCCAGGAGAGGGCGGCATAACCAAGAATTCAAGAGGGGGTTAATTATGACTGAAAGCAAAGAAATAACAAAAAGACCAACGGACCGGCTAAAAGAAGTTATGTATCAGCCAACGGTCCAGGAACAATTCAGAAATGCCCTGGGAGATAACTCAGGCACCTTTATTGCGTCTCTGATCGACCTTTATGGATCTGATGGCTACCTGCAACAATGCCAGCCGAGCGCAGTTGTTATGGAAGCGTTAAAGGCTGCCACGCTAAAACTGCCCATCAATAAAAGCCTGGGGTTTGCTTATGTCATCCCCTATCAAAACAACCGGAAACAGCCTGACGGATCATGGAAAAAGGTTTATGAGCCTAATTTCCAGATCGGTTACAAAGGGCTGATTCAGCTTGCCATGCGCACCGGGCATTATCGGTACATCAATGCCGATAAGGTTTTGGAAGGGGAGCTTAAAAAGAAGGATAAACTCACCGGCGAGATTGAGCTTGGGGAACCCACTGGGGATATAACAATCGGCTATTTTGCCATGATGGAAACGGTATCAGGGTTTCGGAAAGTGATTTACTGGACGGTTAGCGAAATCGAGGCTCATGCAAAACGGTTTTCAAAGTCCTATGATTCCAAATACACGCCATGGAAAACAGACTTTGACGCCATGGCCTTAAAGACAGTCCTCAAGGCCCTGCTTGGCAAATACGGGATTATGTCGGTTGAAATGGCCAACCTTATGGCCAGTGATCAAGATATTGACGCGAGAACTCAGGCGGAG
>JAGYNR010000172.1 GCA_018399715.1 Desulfobacterales bacterium
AAGCTTCAGCGTCTGTCCATTTTGGCTTCCCGCCGGAATCGTCAAATTCACCTTACCATCCAGTGTGGGAATGGTTATCTTTCCACCCGCCATAGCCTCACCAACAGTCACCGGAACTTCCATCCGAAGATGATCCTCCTCCCGCTTTATAAACGGATGCGGCTTGATTCGAATCCTCAAATAGAGGTCTCCGGATGGACCACCACCGGTGCCGGGTTCTCCCTTGCCGGCCACCCGGACCTTGGATCCCTCCTTGATACCCTGGGGAATATTGACCCGGATTCGCTCAGTTCCCATTATAACCCCGGCGCCGTTACAGTTCGGGCATGGCTGACGTATCTTGCCGGTGCCGCCGCACGCCGGGCATGTTCGTGTAAAATTCATAGGACCCTGGGCGACATCTATTTTGCCCGTACCACCACATTGAAGACATATTTGTTCACCGGCATTCGGATCATATCCGGTTCCATGACAAACGGGACAAGTCTGGGGTTTTTGTATCGACAACTCAGTTTCAAAACCTTTTAATGCAGATATCAAATCAATGGTAATTTCATGTTCCAGATCGCCTCCCTTTGACCTTGATGGTCTGCGAAAGTCTCCGAATTCTGTACCGAAACCACCGGATGCGCCGAAGATATCTCCAAATATATCCTCATAGCTCTGATATCTTCCAAACTCCTGACCCGACCGGGTTCTTTGCCCCTGAGCCTGACTCCACTTCTGATATTCCCGGGCCTTTTCTTGATCAAATCCGGCCCTTAATGCTTCTTCTCCAAACTCGTCATATAGCTTTCGTTTGTCAGGCTTTCCGAGAACATCAAAGGCCATCGATATTTCCTTAAATTGTTGCTCGGCTTTCTTATCGCCCGGGTTAATATCCGGGTGATATTTCCGGGCCAGCTTCCGGTATGCTTTTTTAATTTCATCCGTTGTGGCATTTTTTGCAACACCCAGTATACTGTAATAATCCTTTGCCATTATCAATAACCTTGTTTTTTTCGATTTGATATTTATTTTGTATATTAATTAACCATCAAATTAAATCTGAAATTAATGCCTTATTTGAGTCATGGCAAGTAAATAAAATAATAAATGTTATGGAGCATATAAATGGGAAACGGAATTAAAACAACTATTTTGTTGACACTTTTAACGGTCTTTATCTTATGGATCGGCAATCTGCTCGGAGGACGGTCCGGAATGATCATTGCCTTATTTTTGGCAGGCGGTGTCAATCTTTTCAGCTACTGGTTTTCGGACAAAGTAGTGCTTAAAATGTATAAAGCCCGGGAGGTTACGCAAAACGATGCTCCGGAGCTTTACAATATTGTTCAGGAATTGGCCCGTAACGCTCATCTACCCATGCCGAAAATATTTATTATTCCTCAGGAAGCTCCGAATGCATTTGCAACCGGAAGAAATCCCAACCATGCCGTGGTAGCGGTGACCGACGGATTGCTAAATATTATGGAACGTGATGAAATCAGGGGAGTTCTGGCTCACGAACTGGCCCATGTCAAAAACCGGGATACCCTTATCAGCACCATTGCTGCCACTTTAGCCGGTGCAGTGATGATACTTGCCAGTATTGCCCGGTGGTCTGTATTTTTCGGAGGCAGCGACGACGACGAAGGTGGATTAGGGATTATCGGCCTAATTGTTATGTCAATTCTGGCTCCTATCGCAGCGATGCTCATTCAAATGGCCATTTCCCGCTCACGGGAGTATGCTGCCGATGAATCAGGCTCCCGGTTTTCCCGTCATCCGGAGGCATTGGCTAGCGCATTGGAAAAAATCGGCAGGTATTCACAACAAGGTCAGCTCAATGCTGACCCCGCTACAGCCCATATGTTTATCGTCAATCCGCTATCCGGTCAAAAACTGGCGAGCCTGTTTTCTACCCATCCGCCTCTTGAAGAAAGAATCGCCCGATTGCGGGGCTACAGAACCTCCGGATCCGGAGAAAACAACAGCAACATATCCGGAAAGGATAAGGAAGACCGGAGCAAACAAGCCGCCAGAAATATGTGGGACAGACTCTCGCGATGACAGGTTGTTGATATTGGTAATGGAAGGTATAAAAATATAAGCAAACACTTTTTATTTTCAGGATGTAAACATTATGCCAATTAATGACGATTTCACCGATATGCTTGCGGAAGAGGTGCTCACGGATATGGCAAGTTCCTTTTTCGGATCAAGGGTTAAAGTTGATGAAATGATCGAGCTTTTTGATCAATTAGTTCAAACGCTGAAACAAAAACAGGAGAAAATTGAAAGCATCGCCGGCTTGATAACTTTTCTGTTTTTCAACAAGGATATTGCAAAGAGGTTTTATCGACTCATAGATGTTTCTCCTGAATTGTTGCTGGAAGAACCGAAATGCGATCCTGAACTATTGCCGGAAAAACAATTGTCAGCCTTAACTGGTAAGGGAAAATATACAAAATATCTGTTTTGGGGCTACGAGACATTAGAGGATGCCATTACAAGCTATCTGGAGGGAAGTCCAAAAACTTATCCCGATGAAAGGGATAAAACCGAACCGACTTACAAAAAAATCAAACACATGAGCGAGATCATTAATGAACAGATCAGAAAAGTAAACGAACGTTCAGCAATTGGAGCGCTTCGATACACCCGGGAGTTTAATCCCGAATCCCTTGAAAAAGAAAGAATTACCGGAGGCAGTTTTGCTGACATAGACAGCAGTAACAAGCTGGATCGAAATATGAGTTTCGAGCCGATTGATTTTGATTCACTGAACCTGAAAAAGTATCCCAAATTACCTGAATTCAAATCGATAAAATCAAACATCGCCTCTTTTGGCAAAAAAATTTATTCTGAAAATACAGACAAAGCTAAAGAAGTTATTTCAGAAATAGAAAATGAAATAAATAAAAAATCTTCAAATGGATTGATGATTGATGATTGATGATTGTTGATTGTTGATTGTTGATTGATGATTGTTGATTGTTGATTGTTGATTGTTGATTGATGATTGTTGATTGTTGATTGTTGATTGTTGATTGTTGATTGTTGATTGATGATTGATGATTGTTGATTGTTGATTGATGATTGATGATTGATGATTGTTGATTGTTGATTGTTGATTGTTGATTGTTGATTGTTGATTGTTGATTGTTGATTGTTGATTGTTGATTGTTGATTGTTGGAGGATAAATACATGCATAAACGAAAGATAACGGAAAAGGTTTACTGGC
>JAGYNR010000173.1 GCA_018399715.1 Desulfobacterales bacterium
GGCGCATATTGTGGGCCAGGTGGTAGTACTCGATAACTGATCCGTCCTTATTTTTTCTTTTAGTAGTTCTCAAGTACATAATAACCTACACAGTTACCATGTACCACATTTTATGTCAAGAAATTACCACATAGGCGTTTACCTACAGGTTTTTTACTCTGAAAAATCTAAGTGCCTAATTTTATTAGCTCCGATCCGAAAAAATAGCTAAAATCGACCTACATAATCTAAACGCAAGCCGGGCATCCAGCCCAGAAAAACCCGTGAAAGGCGCACCAGTCGTTCAGAAGTCCTGCTTTCACTTAGCATATAACCTGCGAAGGTAAACAGTGGAAGTGCCAGAAGAACGGGCGTTTCAGATATCCGGTACAACTCGATGGCGATTACCGATAAATCGATTCCGAGACTGTAAAATCCGATGATCGCCACAGCCAGTATAATGGCAAATAGCGGTGCGCCCAAAAAGGTGATCAGTGCCAGCAGGATTGCTGCTATTGATACTGTCACGGTTTTGGTCTCATCATCTGAAGAAAATGGTGTAAAAAGTGAAATATATAACGAATGCCAATGATGGCAAAAGAAACCGGTATGATTGTTTCACAAACCCAGGCAGGCACTATTGAAAAGGCAGGAAGATTATCTGTAAATTCAAATTTAACAAAGCGATAGCCATAAAAAACGACAATTACACAAACGATCGCTGTGAAAAGATCAGTAATCAGATGAACGACCGGTTTAATCTTTTCCGGTATGTATCGAAGAATGAGATCGATTTTGATATGTTCATCTTTCCGGCTGGCCACCATTGCTCCGAAAAGTCCTACCCAAAGTACTAAAATACGAATCAGGCTGTCGCCCCACACAATCCCGCTGTCAAAAAGATTGCGAAGGAAAATTTGTAAGGTTGCCATTAAAATCATTAAAAACAAAAGAGAAACCAGGATTGTGTCTTCGATGCGGTACCACCACGTTTGTAAACATTGTATTATCGATTTTTTATGTTGGCCTTCCATTTTAAAGTCAGTGGCTACCGGTTATTGATCTTTTACCCCTGCCTGTTGGGTCCTGTACTGGTTGAGATGATGCTTTAATGTTTTTAGAATTTCAGGTGAAAGCCGGTTTTGCTCAATAAGCTTTTGCGGTAAATGGGAGACGGTTTCTTTCCATTTCTCTATGGTCTGTCTGGAGGGTTCAATAAACTGTATTCCCTGGTTCCGAAGGGCTTCTTTAGCTTGTATATTATCTTCCCGGTTAACGTTGTTTAACTGATGAAAAATATTGTTCATGATTGTTCGCACCGTGTTCTGATCCTCGGTCAAAAGCTTAGAGAAATCATTTTTATCAATAATTAAAACCCCATATATATACATTAACGGTACATCCATCAGAAAATCAAGTTGTGTGTGCCACTGCAAAACCACAGCTCCAATAGGCGATGTTCCTACTGTGTCAATAAGCCCTGTTTGAAGACCTGTTCGAACCTCTCCGATTCCAAGTGGAATAGGCATAATGCCAAGTGCTTTTACGGTTTGCAGGGAAGTGTAATCATTATCCGGAATCCATAATTTTCGATGACGTAAATCCTGCACTGTCCTAACCGGAGCGTTGGACATGACATAGACAAATCCGCCTTCAGCAAAACCAAAAGTGACAAAACCATTATCTTCATATCCTTTTTCTAAAATTGGATCCATCCGTTCCCGTACATAGTCGACTTCTTCAAAGGATCTGAAAATAAAAGGTAATCCATAAATCATGCTGTCCGGATAGATATGAGAAATGCTTCCGGCCACTACGGCACCTCCTTGAAGCTGTCCAATGCGCATTTTACGAAGCACAGCCTGATCGCTTCCCATGACACCACCGGGGTAGAATTTAAATATCACACGGTTTTCAGTTTTTTTGGCTACTATCTGAGCCCCTTCTCTCATTTTTTCCATCCATACGGAGCCATCCGGAGATAAAGTTGCAATTTTAAATACTTTGCTATGGATGGGAAAAACAATCAACAGTACAAATATGATGGCCATGACCGATATCTTAAATGAACATGACATTTTAAAATGTTTCCTATTCTATATAAATTATTGAAATAACCCAGCTGATCAATGATGTCATCAAAAAAAATAATTATCAGCCGAATTTAACAATTCTATTGCCTCTTGCTGTGCCAGGATGTTGGTCAATACATATCCTTTCACATAAGGGTCGGTATTTACCACTTCATGCAAAAGCCTGTCATGCAGTTGTCGGTCGAAGATCAGCCGGGCATAGCGTTTTGCATATTCCACTTTGGCTGTAAGATTCTTTCCTTCAGAAAGTTGTATCGCTTTTTCAAAATATTTCCGTCCCTGCTCTATTTTTCCACCGAGAGCAGGGGGAAGCAGTGTTGCAAGCGCTCCGAGATATAAATATGCCCGGCCGTCCTGAAATGTCGGATTTAACTGGACGACTCGGTCCATAATCGTTTCTACACGGGATATTTCTGCAACAGCATTCCAGTCTTTTGGGTTAGTTTGAATCCATCCGGCCCATGCGGAGCCTAATGCGAATAGGGTAAATATCTCGGAGTTGCCGGTATTTAAAATGACAGCCTGAAATTCTTCAAATGCCATATCTCTGAGATTGCATAATGCTTTCTTTTCCAAACAGGCAGCTTTCAATGCCAGAAAAAGTCCCTTTTCTGTTAACTTTTTGGCTCTTTTGATATCTTTGACAAAAATTTTGGCATATGCCGTGTTTAATTGGGAAGCGGAACGAAGAGCGGAAACATCTTCCGGATCATTTTTAATCAGTGCATCCATCATCAAAAGATACGCCGGAGCACCGTCTTTTACTGTGGCGGGATCATCACTGTTTATGATGGCATAGGAAAGATCATCGGATAACTGCCGGGTTGCTGAAGAAAAAAAAGACGCGCATGATGGAATAAATACCAAAAAAAACAAAAGACCGAACAAAAGCATCATTATTCTCATGTCGGTCAGCTCAAAATTAGTCAAATGGTTCTGCGATGTCATATTCTGTGTTTTTTCGAATTAAATAAATGGGAGGAGCTTTACGGCTCATTTCATATTGTAAAGGATATAAAAAAAAATATAATCCTGTCAAGAAAATGATTCAATAACAGTTTTATTGACATCAATCGGAATTTCTTTTAATTTTAAAATGCTATATTAATAATGATGATGTGTTAAAAAAATATTATAATCAAA
>JAGYNR010000174.1 GCA_018399715.1 Desulfobacterales bacterium
TACGAACAAGAGATGTTTTTTCTTTTATTCCAGTAAGTTTAGATGCCCTCTCAACAAGATCATCTTCGATATTTAATGTGGTTCTCATTTTTTTACCTCCCCTCCTGATATATGTATAAATAATACATACTAATATGTATCATTTAGATGGATAATGCAAGGAGTTTTATGGAAAGCTAATATGAAAATCACCGGTTTATCCAGTGCATTTTCTGGTTGGAATTAAATATCATGTCCCCGGAATTGTGGCAAAGTGAATTTTTTGTTGAAATAAAATCTTCTTTTTGTAGGAAAAGCCACTCTTTCTGAAAATCAGGATTATTTAAATCGAGCCTAACATTCATTTTTCTGCATTTATCAAGAAATCATCCAGGTTTGATTTTTCGGGAGCATGTTTGTCCATCCACTTGTCAAATTTATTCAATCGCTTTTTATATTTTTCCATGTGAAAAATTTTTTCTGAATCTGGTATGAACTGCCCCGTCTTTATCTGGATAACACCATCTGCCAGCTTTTCAATGGAAACCATTTTACCCGCAAACTCTTTCGGTAGTGTAATTTGGGATTTTGAAGAAACTTTTCTTATTTCCATAAAGCACCCTTCTTTCAATAAATTTTACAATATCAATAGTAAGAATATTTTACAACGGACAAACAACCAACCATGCCTATCCGGATGGTTGCACAACAACGAGTTCGTGTTCCGATTCAACCAACGGTTTTGGCCATTGGTAGCTTTTGATAGTGTGCTAAAAATTGCTGTGAGAGTGGATCGATTTCAGCCTATCGCTGGGGCCTGCGCAAAGAAACGTGCGAGTTTTGCAAAGTCCCCAAGCAGGAATTCTCAGTTTTTTTGTTTATTTAAGCAACAATTCCAACGCCCGGCGTGAGCAGCGCTGCCTGTAGCTTCACAAATTAGGCACGATTTTCCCGGCATCTGCTCCACGTCGATGTCCGTTTCAGCGATATACATCCTTGCGATGGCCGACTTTTACAATCCAAATGGATAGTTCCTCGGCTTGGATTGAGTATAAAATGCGATGTCTCCCCTGACGTAGCCGGTATCGCTCCTGGCCGGTCAATTTTTCACATCCCGTCGGCCGGGGGTCATCCGCCAGGCTTTGTATCCGGTTGAGGATCTTTTTCGGGTCTTTTTTCGGAATGGCAGAAAGGTCTTTTTGAACCGACTTTTTGAAGAAAATTCTATATTCGGCCATCTTCTTTCAGCCTCTTGATCATCTCTTCATAGCTGATCAAAGGTTCACCAGCCCGTTTGTCAAAGGCGCTGAGAACCTCTGCATCCTCTGCGAGGGCTTCTCGGACAGCTTCATTTACGAGATTGGATACAGATCTGGATGTTTCGATAGACTTGAGCCGCAATGCCTTGTGAAGATCGGGATTGAAATAGACAGTAACTCGTTTAGCTTCCGTTGCCATAATACCGCCTCCTTTCGCAATTATAACGTTATAGCGCTATAACGTTAATATGTCAATCACGGGAAAAGCGAAAGCTACGGCTGAGGCGATTGGTTTTTTGCGTCACCTCCAGCCGATTGTATGGCTACCATAGGCCATTCAAAAAAGATCCGGCTTTTCCCTGTCCTCCTCCAGTGCAGTGTTCGAATCTTATAAATTGGCTGATTCGCGTAATCTTTCTGCAAGCCATATCTTAATAATCGATTGTCGAGGGACACCAAGGCGTTTGGCTTCTTTATCCAAAGACTGAATCATCCAGAGAGGAAAATCGACATTGACTCTTTTATGTTCCTGGTTCGGACGCCATGCTTTTGAAAGGTCAAAATGTTCTAAAACACTTTTTCCTTCATCAAACTTATTATCTAATTCTTTAGCTTTCATAAAATTCAATCTCCTCGTCCCAGGCGCGACGAACAGAGATGATTCGTATGTTTTTATCTCTAGCGGAATACCCTTTGATATTGCCGTGTCATCTCCATAGATTGCAAGATAGTTTTAAAAAATCAAAGAAAAAAGCTCGGTCTTAGTAAATGCCATGGTTCTGTAAGCGGTGATTATGATACCAGTTTAATTTCAACTTCTTTTGAGAATGAGTACAGTCTTGTAGATATAAATTAATAAGATTTTGATAGGGAACTCCGGTTTCCTCAGATTGCTTTTTAAAGTATTCCACCACATCAACCTTAAGCCTCAGAGTTACCTGTTTCTTAAGGTGTTTGGCATAAGGATTTTTTACTGATTTTGAAAAATCGTATTCTTTTTTCATGATAATAATTCCTTGACCATTTTACGGGGCAGCTTAAGCTGATCCGGTGTCAAATCTTCTTGTTATGTCTTCCAGTATGAAAAAAGCATGAAAATAGTGTCAGGATGATCCCAGTAATAGATGATTCGCAATGCACCTCTTCGCCTTATCGAAGCCCTTGGGCTACAATAAGGCAACCAATGCAAGCCTGTCCGCTTCAACGACCTGGTCAAGGTTAGAAAAAAGCGATCCTTTTGACAGGCTTGATAAAATCCAGTCAATCAGTATTGTCTCAAACATATCAATAGCATCCATCTTTCAAGTCGGTCATGGTAATACCGATGGAAAGTATCATCGAATAACAATTTTTTATTTTCGGTCTGGCTTAATTGTAAATCGCTTCAAGGAATTTATCTTTTTCTAACGGTTGAGCAGTGGGGCCGGGAAAGAATTGCCCCCGGTTGATCTTTAAAGTATCAAATTGTAGCCAACCAAGGATTTGAAAAAAAACAACGGCTTTTCCAGGTCCCCAAAAGCGACTGGTTATAACGCCAGTACAATCTGTTTTTTATTTTTGTTGACATTATATGTTTTTATATGTACAAAATGTACAAAATGAATATTTACATATTTGAGGTGCTTATTATGATTAACAAAATAACAACTGCAGATGCCAGAAAAAAATTTTCAAACATTATCAATAGAGTCGCTTTTGGCGACGAATCTTTTGTTTTAACCCGGAGAGGAGAGCCGATTGCCGCTCTTGTTTCTTTAAAGGAGCTCAAACTTCTGCAAGAGATAGAGGACCAGATTGACATTGAGGATGCGTGGAAGGCAAAAAAAGAGCCTGGAGAGCCAATACCCTGGGATGAGTTGAAAAAGGAACTCGAGCTTTAAATTATCGTATTGTCAAGGGGTCGGCGGCAAAAGTGCTGAAGAAAATA
>JAGYNR010000175.1 GCA_018399715.1 Desulfobacterales bacterium
CCGTAACGTCGGGCCCCAAAAGCCCAAGCCGAAACCAAAGAATTAAGTATTGTGTCCCCGGAATTCTAAATGATTTGTTCTCAGGCATTTTGTGTATCTGCCAGCAGTTCTTCTTCTTCCAGATCGATCATAGGCACATTAAAACGATGAAGCGCCAGCAAAAACTCTGTTCTGCTACATCCTGCCAATGATGCGGCCATTCCGGACGAAAGTCGCTTCAATTCAAAAAGCTTAACTGCCATTGCCATTTTGGCCTCATCTTCAAATGCCTGCTTTGTCATTTGAAGAACATCCGGCAAATTCTGGGGATACGGAATATTCAATTGATTCGGCATAATCCACCTGCCTTTGGTTTTTTCATGTTTATATAAAATCATAACTCAAGTTTCGCACCCATAGTCATAGCTTTTGGGTATGTTTGAAATATAATGAGTACATCTTGTTTTCTCCCATCTCACAATAATGATACGAATTGAGATTTTATCTTCCGGAAACATTCCATTATTATAAACATAATAATAATTCTGACATAGTTTTTTATCAAGGCAATTCATGGGATGGAGTCAGGGGACTGCCGTGCATGCAGATGGTTTGCACCGGGTAAATCTTCCAAAACCGCTCCAATTGCTTTTCAGAATGCCGGATCGCTTAAGAGGGTAGCCCTTTTAAAGCCCCATGTCCTCATAGCGATACCCAATCTCATGGCCCATCTCAGCAATCTCCCGCATGATGCCATCACCAAAGCTTTGGGGAACGCAGCATAAATAATAAATGGCACAAACCCCCAGCCCGTTCTCCAGCCCGGCCATCCAAGGGGCATTTCCCGACAGCTTGTACATGTCATGGTGCAGCACAGCCATCCGCTATTCGCATCACCCATAAAATCTGACAGCGGTTGCAGCACGCAGCCGCGGTCAAGCAGGACTGTAATCAGGTGCTGGTATGTGTTAAGGGTGAAGTCTATTGTTGTCTATTCTGACTTATGGTATTCCTTGGAACGTCGTCGTCTTGCTGTTCAGGAATCCAAAAATGGAAAAGCAAAAGGCTATCAGGTTGAACAATTTTTAATGATCTTATAGGATGAAAACAATGGAGAAACATGATCGATTTGACGGTTTCAGCGTCAGCGTTTTTCTGGACGATGAGGGTGAATACCTCGCCCATTTTCTAGAGATGCCAAACATTTCCGCATTTGGTGAAACACCGGATAAGGCCCTGCGCGATCTGGAGACTGCCTGGGAAGGAGTCAAAGAAAGTTATAAAAAAAACGGAGAATCCATACCTGTGGCCCCTCCACGAAAGGAGTATACAGGAAGGTTTAATATTCGCATTGATCGGAGGCTGCACCGGGCTCTTGCCATCGAGGCCGCCAGAGCAGGGGTGTCATTGAATGCCATTGTCGCACAGAAACTTTCAGACAGTACAGCATATCGTTCGTAGGAGATTTCCGGCTTTTGGACCTTAACATTCAACTGCCGTTTTATGATTTCATATGTCAATATCTTTTCATATGCTGCTTCCAGCAACCCGGGGCCCAGTGTCCGATGAACCTGATAACCAGCATCCACTATAATTTTGGCAATTTGATGTTTGTCCATATCAACATCGCCACCCAGGAGGTCTTTTCTCAAATCTTCCAAATTTCCATAACGTACACGTTTTTCTTTTACCGCATTGATGGCTTCTTTAGCACAGGTAAGCTCCTTTTCTCTGGCAACCACAAAAATTTCATGGCCCCGGCTTTCCATCTCAATGATGAATCGCCAAAAAAAAGGACATCTGCCGGATGTCCAGTCCCAACCAGTATTTTCAACCATCTTTCTCCGAATTTTGCCTCGCCGCAGTCAATAAAACATTTTTGCCCGTCATCAAAAGGGAAGATTTCTTTCGCCGAAGGCGATGAAACATTTTTCCCTGTGATCAACAGGGAAAATTTTGTTTTCTTTATTCGTGATAATTCGTGTATATTCGTGGACAAAATTATAGCAGTTATTTAAAATGCACCGGCTGTAAGTTTTTTACGGATTTCAATTCAACAATAACTTTTTTTTCAACTTATTATTCCCGCCTTATAGATTATTCACCAGCAACAGTCTGTGGATTCAGGTAAAAAACAGAAATAATCACTTTCTTGTGCTGAGGGCGAAGTCCATCTCCAAATATTTAACCTTTGGATTCCTGGAATTTTTCCGGAATTGTTGGATGATGAGTGCTCAGAGGTAAGCTGTTAATGGCGAGTTTAAGTTATGTGTATTGTCTGCAAAACTTTTATTTAATTGATTAATTTATTTTAATATACTTCGTCATGCTTTCCGATATCTATCAATACAATTAATTCCTTGTCGGTGTCCGGCAAAATGTCAAATGTAAAAACAATACGGCAATCATACAATCATACTCAACCCGACAGGCCCATAATCCATTTAATTTTCCTTGCAATTTATGAGTTTTGAGTTTTGGATCAAAAGGATCTCGGGAAAGCTCATCCAGCACATTAAATATTTTCTCCTGCATGTGCCGGTTCTTTTTAGCCGCTTTTTTAAAGCCTTTTCGGAAGCCTTGGGTCCACGCAAACTTATACATCGCCACGCAAGAGGTCTTTTCTCAAATCTTCCAAATTTCCATAACGCGCGCGTTTTTCTTTTACCGCACTGATGGCTTCTTTAGCATTGGATGCTATCTGCTCCCGCCTTTCTTCAGCCATGCGAATCCGCAATATTTCCAAAAGCTCTTCCCGGTCTTCAAAAGGCAAGGATTCAGCAGCCTCAATAGCTTCCTGAAAAGGTGTGTTTTGTTGATGTGCCATAAGCCTCAAAATTTTATCATCTTTGTTATTTCCCTATAAATTAAATTAAAGGGGCAAAAACTTCAAGGGAAAATAATTTTTTCAATCAGAACATCAGGACTCTTGATCTCCTAACAAGTAACTATGTAGTAAAAAAATTGCAATAGTCTCACCCATTAATGCATTCAGAGATTTTATAATTTTAATTTTTTTCTTGCAATTGGAAAATAATCAAGGCACCAATAGGTATTTTTGGACTGATATCAATTTGCTCAATAAGTGATAAAAAGAGGAGTGAATATGCCGCAATTATTACTACCCATGATTCCCCCCGGTTCAACCAAAATCAGCGACCTGATCAGTGTT
>JAGYNR010000176.1 GCA_018399715.1 Desulfobacterales bacterium
ATCTGACGCAGATATTGGCGAAAAATCCTAGTTTTCGTTCGGGCACTATATTACGTTTTTTTACTCAATCGGTTATCCTTTGCAGGATAAAGCTGATTAGTATTTGACTTAAAAAGAGAGGGCATAAAATGAACAGCGAATGGGAAATCCTGTGTTTTGACAGGATGAAAGGAATCATTGCGGTCTACAAAGAACGATTCGATACGACAACTGTTTCCGGGGATCAAATTCAATCGGCTTACCAAAAAATATCGGACGGACAAATCCGGATACCAGGATTCGGAAATAGAAAAATCAAATCCCTTCTTTGTCATATAGACAATCTCAAACCACATTTAAGAGCCAAGGCCGAACCGCTTTTATTTGAAATGTGGTATCAAGAGCTTAAAACGGTCAAGAAAGAATCTGTTACAAAAGAGATTACTTCTGTGGAGGAAGAAGCCAAACAGGAACCAGAACCGATTGAAACCATGGATAAACAACCGGTATCACAGGATTTTTTCAAAAAAAGGGAAGAAGATCTGTTTGATAAACTTTTAAATATTGCGGCAGCCCTTACAGCATTGTTTGTTCAATGGAAATAGTGCCCGAACGAAATAAGCTTATACTCGATATTAAAGTTTCCTGGAACCTTGAATATCGAGATATAGAATTTTCTTTTCATCTTTTTCATGTTCAGTTTTAATAAACGGTATGCAGCATGATTTTTATAAATTGGGTACTCGTGGTGCTTCATGTGGCGTTGGCCTCTTTGGCCACGGGTCATGTATTGCTCAACAAAAATGATCCCCGCTCCGCCTGGGGGTGGATATCATTTTGTGTTATTTTTCCCTATGCGGGTCCCTTTTTATACTTTTTATTCGGTATCAACCGGGTCAGAACAACAGCCAAAAAGCTGGATTTAAAACCTTCCTTTCGCCTGGACGAGGGCTATGGAAGGATACCCAAAGATGCGATAAATAACATTATCCACCCCAAAGTTCCGGCTGCTTATCAGGACATTGCCAGAATTTCCGACACAATTACGCGCCTTCCCCTGGTAGGAGGAAATCATCTTGAAATGCTCCATAACGGTGAAGAAGTCTATCCAGCCATGATTGAAGCTATGGAGCAAGCTGAAAGTACGCTTTATTTTACGACGTACCTGTTCGAAACCAATACTTCCGGTCAGAAAATAATGGATGCTCTTTGCAGAGCAAAAAACCGCGGTGTTGATGTCAAGGTCATTATTGACGGAATCGGTGAGTTATATAATATTCCACGGGCTGGCACTATATTGATGAAAAGCGGTGTTAAAGTCGCCCGTTTTCTCCCGCCGCGACTAAATCCACCGACCTTGCATATTAACCTTAGAAATCACCGTAAAATTCTGATTGCTGACGGACAAATCGGGTTTACCGGCGGTATTAATATTGGAGATCGATATTTTGCGGATAATCTCAAAAACCCGAACCGGGTAATGGATACGCATTTCAAAGTAATTGGCCCGGTAGTGGCTCAGATGGAAATGGCTTTTTTGGATGACTGGAAATTTGTTACCGGTGAAACAATTGATCCAACGACAGAATCACCGAAAAGCAGTGGTACCGCTATATGTCGATCCATCGTCGACGGACCCAATGAAGATCCTGACAAGCTCCCGATTATACTGGCAGGGGCTATTTCATCTGCACAAAATTCTGTATGGATAATGACTCCCTATTTTCTGCCCTCCAGAGAAATTGTGAGCGCTTTGCAGTTGGTTGCGTTAAAGGGGATAGATGTCAATGTGGTTTTGCCCGCTAAAAACAACTTTTCGTTTATGACATGGGCTGCCAATAATTTTTTATGGAAATTAATGCAACTGGGCGTTAAGGTATATTTTCAACCACCGCCGTTTGTTCATTCAAAACTGCTGGTTGTCGATGACTACTATACCAACATTGGTTCGGCTAATATCGATCCAAGGAGTCTTCGCCTGAATTTCGAGTTAAATATTGAAATTTTTGATACAAAAATTGCTGATATTGTAGCTGGCCACATTTGTAACTGTATCAACCGATCAACCCCATTTTCATTAAAATACATAGAAAATCGCAGCCTGCCGGTAAAGCTGCGGGATGCTCTGGCGTGGATTTTCTCGCCCTATATGTAGTGCCCGAACGAAAACCAGGATTTTTCGTTAGCGTTAATCTTTACTTCCTGGCAACTGTGAACTCGTCATGGGCTTCATGAATTCTTGTAGCCAAATTTTTTCGGAAAAGTTTGGATTTCAAATTGATTACCTTACAGCCATATCTGATATTTTTCTCCATGAGATTTGGGTAATTACGAATGCCGGTCTTGAGTTTTATCCCATTTGATGTGACTTTACGCAGGATGTTTACCTCTTTGCCAATAACCTTTGTTTGTTTGCTTTTTATAGCATCCAGAAAAGCTTTCCGGGTCGGTTTGCATTGCGCATAGGTAACCACTTTTCCCATGTTATAGAGTGTATGACCATCGCTGCCACCGGTAACCGACTTGTTCAGATTAAATCCGAGTAAAGCAGATTTTAAGTTCCACTTCTTCATATTCTCTGCATTAATCACCTCGACGCCGTCACACATCTCAAACAACAGTTCAAGATTTTCTTTTGAAAAATTGTAATTGCAAACCCCTGTATACATAGCGCTATATGGATGAGGGAAAATCACCACGGTATGATAATTTTTGGCCCGATGTATGATTTCTTCCATCTCCAATTCGATGGAACTCATCACGTTATCCCCTAAATAGGGTTTAATATCTTTTCTGTAAAATTTTTTCATGGCAGAAATGCTATAAAAATAAACCAGAACATGAGTTCCTTCATATGAAGTAATCTCAATGCCAGGAATAGAAAAAATATCTTTTTCACAGGACAATTCCAAAGCACCCTGGATTTCATTATGATCGGTGATGGCAAGACCTATCTTTAATTCTCTTGCCCGTTCGGCAATAGCTTTTACGGTATTTAATCCATCGGAATAGTGTGTATGAAAATGAAGATCAACAGTTGTAAAGTATTGGCGCAGGCGATCCAGGTCCGGCTTTTCGAACAAAACTTTGTTGGTAGTATACATGAATTTTTTTCTCCTGAAAAAAAGGAATTTGGTTAACCTTCTAAAAA
>JAGYNR010000177.1 GCA_018399715.1 Desulfobacterales bacterium
CCGCAGCGAATTTGATGAATTCGAGCCGGATGCTTCCCTTTTCAGGGGGGTGAAAACGCGCAAATCTGTCCTGATTCCTTCCCAATGGAAAAGCATTGCCTGGAAGGCGGCAGCGGCTGTGGCAATATTTATCGCATCCTATTTTTTCCACGACTGGATGAATGTACCTGTTGCAGTGCCAATGGCTGAAACTTCCGGTGATTACGGTGAGCCGTCCGAAATTTTTAAAATTCTGGTGGAAGCCGAAATGTATTACACTTCCCAAATTGATTCCAGGAAAGAGGAATTTTATGAGCTATCCTCTGGCAATCCTGGTGTGAGGGAGGAAATTGATTACGAACTGGTCGTGCTTGACAGCATTTATGCCGAGTTGAAACACGACCTGAAAGACAATGCTGCCAACGAAGAGGTGATCGAAGCCATGATTCAAAACTACCGGATCAAACTCAATATTCTTGAAGATGTGCTGATGCAAATGCGCGAAGCCAAAAATGAAGCAACCGGAAAGGAGGAATACCATGAAACTGACTTGTAAAATATTGTTGTTGATTGCCGTTGCCCTGGCCATGCATCCGGCGGCAACCGGTCAAACGTATGAAAGATCGAGGGAGGTGGAAAAAACGTTTGCCGTTATGCCCAATTCCGAAATTCAAATCATAAATAAATATGGAAACATTCATGTGGTTGAATGGGAAAAGGATTCGGTAAAGTTTGAGGTTAAGCTTATGATAAAGGGCAACAAGCAATCCAAAATCCAGAAGAGTTTCGAGACGATCGAAATCGACTTTACCTCCACCGGGTATTTTGTGATTGCACAAACTGTTTTTGCCAGCGAAAAAGGAGCTTTCTGGGATGAAGTTTCTGACCTGACCAATACCATTTTCAGCGGAAGCAGCCGTACCCAAATCGATTATAAAGTTTATGTGCCCGCATACTGTCCCATGAAAATAGATAACAAATTCGGCAATGTTTACATGGGCAATCAAAAAGCCCGGGCAGATATTGCAATATCCAACGGCGATTTGAAAGCCAACAGATTTGAATCTGAACTGAGGCTGGAGATCGACTTTGGAAATGTGAACATCCGGACGGCCGGGGATGCACATATCATTGCAGGTTATGCTGATGTGGACATAAGAAATGCAGCTAAACTTGATGTTGAAAGCAAATCTTCAAATTTTAACCTGAATCTGGTTGAAGAGCTCAAAATCGAGTCGCGGCGCGACAATTTTAATATTGAAGAAGTGGGCATAATTAAAGGAGCCCTCTCTTTTTCAGATTTGAAAATTAAATATTTCACCAAACTCTCCATCCTGACCACAAATTATGGCTCATTGGATTTCAGGGCGGTTTCGGAAGATTTTTCCAAATTGAAAATTGATGCCAGATATACCGACCTGGATCTGAATTTCGAAGGAGATGCTGCATTCGAGCTCGGACTGGTGCACAGCGATAAAACGGATGTTGTTTTGCCTGCCGGTTATGATAAAGTAACAAAAGAGCTGATCAACGAAAAGGACGGGATTTACCGGACTTCCGGGAAAATTGGCAGCGGCACGAAAATGCCTGTGGTGGAGATCAATATCGAATCGGGACATGTTTTTATCACCAATTATTAAAAAAAATGCAACCCTCAAAAAGCAATTCTGTCATTAATACGAACTTTAAAATGATGAAATTTATGAGACTCATATATATTATCGTTCTTTTTTTACTGGTCAACCTGGCGCATTCACAGGAAGTGGTTCATTCGATTGGTTTGCGTGGCGGCGGCGAAAGTGGTTTTGTTTACAAATACATCGAAGATTACAACCATGCCATCGAGGGCATTATAAGTTACCGTGAACACGGGTTTCAGGCAACCGGGCTTTGGGAAAAATACAAGCCCTTTATGACCGATCGTTTGCGTAATTTTTATTCCTACTGGGGCTTTGGAGCGCACGCCGGTTACATCAGAGCCCGCACATTGTTTTCCGGGCAAACAGATGATGGCTGTGCATTGTTCGAAAATCGCCGAACCAGGGTCATTGGCGGATTGGATGGAGTGATGGGCTTTGAATATCATTTTTACTCTGCACCCCTGGCCGTTAGCCTGGATTACAAACCTTATGTCGAATTTTTCGGAGAAGACTTTTTCAGGATAGATTTCTGGAATTTCGGGTTGACTTTTAAATACACATTTTAATCAAAGTTGAAAACCATTAAATCATTTGTAATATGAAAAAATCAATTGTATCAGTATTTTTTGTGATGGCCGTGCTGGCCGGCTTTGCCCAGGATAAATCAGGGACCCAGCAAATGCGTACCCTTTTTGGCGGAAACGACCAGGTAATCCATGGCGGATATGGCGCAATCATGGTTGAATACAGTCAAATCGATAACAAGGACGCTGTACTTGTAGGTGGCCGCGGCGCATGGATCATCAACCACAGACTGGCCATTGGCATGGCCGGAAAAGGAATTGCCAGCTCAATCTCCTATCCTTACAGCAATGCCGCCCCGCAATTTAAGGATAAGTATTATCTCAATGGCGGTTATGGCGGCCTGTTGATCGAACCCATCATTGCTCCCTTTTCTGCGGTTCACATTTCTTTTCCTGTGATTATTGGTGCTGGTGGTGCAGTTTACAGCCTTCAGTCCAGGTATCGAAACGACTGGGAGGACAATTATTGGGAAACCCTGGATGCCTCTGCCTTTTTTGTTTTTGAACCCGGCATGGAAATCAATCTCAATGTGGTGCAGTTTATGCGGATCTCTTTTGGCGGATACTACAGACTCACTTCCGGTCTCAACCTTGAAGATCCTTTTGGCGTGAAAGCCGAAAGCAATGTACTCGATGGATTTTCGGCCGGAATATCTCTCAAATTCGGAAAATTTTAATCCGGAATAGAATTGGATTGCTGAAGTTTTATGATGGTTTGTCCGAAAACCATATTCCGATTGCTGATTGATCCCGGTGGCGATAGCTGCCGGGATTTTCTGTTTAATCCGGTTTGGTATTTTGACCCCCTGCTCATGTTAAACCTGCGGAGTTTTTGATTGTGCC
>JAGYNR010000178.1 GCA_018399715.1 Desulfobacterales bacterium
GTTAGAATTGCGCCTTTAAAACAATAAGGCAAAATTATGAAAAAATTTTTAAACCTTGGACTTGCAAACTTATATGAGACAAAAAATTAAGCGACATTTTTAATAGATTCTTTTTTAATATGATACTGTTCCCAAAATTCATCAATGGTTAAGTTATCCAATGCTGAAAATCTTCTTTTATGATTATACCAGGACTCGATATATTCAAATACGTACAAACGCATCTGCTCTTTTGTTTTGAGTTTGGTCCCATATATCAATTCAGATTTGAAGGTTTTAAAAAAGCTTTCAGCCACAGCATTATCCCAACAGTTGCCTTTGCGGCTCATACTTTGTTCTATCTTCAGAGATTTCAACACATTGACAGTCTGTTTGCAAGCATATTGGACTCCTCTGTCAGAATGAAAGATCATTCCTTCGGGAAACAGCCTGTTTCGGTTAGCCATCCTGATAGCCGGGATGACGGTATTGGATGCGTTCATGCTGTCACTTATGGACCATCCTATCAGTTTTCGATCAAAAAGATCCAGCACAGAGGTCAGATAAAGAAATCCGTCCAGACATGGGATGTAGGTCAAATCAGACACACACGCATTTACCGGCTGATCACGGTAAAAATTCCGGTTCAACAAGTTGGGAGCAACATTGTAGCTGTGAGAAGAATCCGTCGTCACTTTGTATCGTTTCGAGAGTTTGCTGCGCAAACCCATTTGTTTCATGTGGCATGCTACAGTAGTTCTCGAAACGGGTGTTCCGGATGCTTGCAAATCTTTAGCCAGCCGGGGACTGCCATTGCGCCCTTTGGCCAAAAAATATGCATCTTTGATCTTTTCGTCCAATTCCATACCCTTGCGTTTACGTTGACCCTCCGGATCTTTAAGCCAGCGGTAATAACTACTTCTGGGAACTCTCAATACTTTACACATCACCTCGATCGTCCATTTTTTCGAGTTGTACTCCTTTATAAACAGAAATATCAACGACCGCTCATGGAGATGATGCTCAAAGCTTTTTTTAATATGTCACGTTCCGTTTCAGCCTCATTGAGGCGTTTTTCCAGTTCAGCAATCCGTTTGGCATCCTCAGCTTGTGCCTGGACTCCATTTCCGGGAAAACTAGCTTCCCCTTTCTGCTGGAATTCTTTTCGCCAACGATACAATAGAAAGGGCGCAATACCCAATTCTTGCGCAAGAGATGAAACATTTTTGCGCTCTAAACTCAACTTGACGGCATTCTCTTTGAATGCTTTGTCGTAATGTGTTCTTTTTTTCTTCATTTTTTAAAAGTAAGCTTTTATGCTTAACTCTGTGTCCCAGCTAAGTTAGTAATTCCATTTTTTAAGGAAAAGTACCTGTTGTCGGCCATCACTGTTTCATTTATTTTTTTGGTTCGCACGGAAGGTTTTGCATTTTTGTTGCCCTTTCTCATCGCTTTCCTGATCAAAAAGCAATATAAATGCATCCCTTTTTTGTTTACGGGATTTATCCTTTTCAGTCTGATCGGATGGATTTTTTATTATCACGATTTCTGGTGGCTTGTAAATCTTCGCCCCTATGCAACCGGAGGAACCTCTGTTTATGGCAGTGGCGACTGGTACTATTTCATTGTCAGGATGCCTCAGTACTTTGGGTATGTCGTTCCGCTCTTTCTCCTTGCCGGAAGTGTATACATGGTCATGCACTGGTTTAAAAAGGGACTAAGTTTACAATCGGATCATTTCTTTCTGATCTTGCTTGTTTTGGGAAGTTTCTGGGGATACTTCTTCATACACAGCTATTTATGGTGGGTTGGTGAAACTTCCGCCGGGTTATACCGCGTAATGGCGGGAATAGCTCCTCTTTCAGGTTTCATCACGGTCTTTTTCATACACACATTGGCAGGCAAAAAACAGTGGAGGGGAATCATCCCCGGAGCGGTGATCATTCTTGCCCTTTTTTTGGTTGTTTCGGCATCGGCTTTCTACCATCGTTCAACCAGTCATGACTTATCTGCAGAGATTTTGGAGCGGGTGACTGACTGGCTGAAAAGGCCGGAGAACATAAAGCATAAACTGGTGGTGCATAACCCGTATTTTGCTTTTTCCACAGGTATTGATGCCTGGGACAGCGAGGTGGTGCAGTACGGATTCAGTGATCATGACTCACCGGAGGAAGGTCTGCCCGACAGTACCCTTTTTGTGTGGGACGCCCATTTTTCTGCCAATGAAGGGGGGATGCCCCTGGAAAAAATTATGAAGAACAAAAATTTTGAGGTGGTTCATTATTTTGAACCGGTTGTCCCCTTTAAGGTATTGGGAAACAATGACTATAAAATTTTTATTTTCAGGAAAATATCGGGTTTGGGAAGAGATAATGCATCGATCCTGAAAGAAATTCAACAGGAAGAGCTGGAAAAGGGCGTTTATTATGCGGAAGTATATGATTTTGAAAACTCATTCACAGACAGTAAAAAGGAAGAGCGCCGGATTTTAACCGACATTGACAGTCTGAATTACATATACAACCTCGACGGAACAGATTTCAGCCCTGCTTTTCATGTTCCGGTCACGCAGATCGATGATGAAGCTTTTAATAAACTCCGGATCACGGCAGATATTCGGTTGAATGAACCGGTTCAGACCGGTAAGCTGCTGATGGTGTTTTCGATCGAAAGAGACAGTGAAGTTTTTCATTATGCTACTTCCGATATTTCAGAACAAAACCCGGAGCAGGACGTTTGGAGTAAAGCGGAGTTTATTTTTGTCGTTCCCCGGCAAATAAAAAAAGGAACACTACTTAAAACATATATTTGGAACATTGAAAAAAACAATGTGCTGCTCGATAATTTTAAGATCGAATACATCAGGCAGTCCAGCTGAAATAATTAGAGTCTGTCCATAAAATCCGCTGACTGCGTTATGCTTGTCCTCAAAATGGTCATTTACGGATAGTAAACTCACATTTTTCGGACTTCGCAAGCCTTGTCAGCGTACTTTCTAAACCAGACTCTTGACTTTAAAGACGAACACTAATTATGATTGAACAGACA
>JAGYNR010000179.1 GCA_018399715.1 Desulfobacterales bacterium
ACGCTCGCATGTTTAAGTATGCCAGCCTGCATAGGAGTTAGAGATTTGGCATCAATGTGTGAACATCCTCTACAGAATGAGGCTGAACGAATTCATGGTCTATAAATAAAATCTGACAATGTCCGTAAGATCAAATCTTGATTTTCATAATTCATCTGACTTTAGCAAGGCCAACGGCCATTGCTTCCTCATTCCATCTGCATATATTTTTGCCAGATTTGCTTGCATTTTCTGATCCTGCGGTTTAACTCCTTGATCCTTTCAACCACCTTGTCTTTATTTTTGATATGCGGACTGTTCTTATAGGTTTGCAACAATGATTTTGCCGGCCCGCTGAATTCGTTTTCAACCAGGCTGACATATTTATTGAATATATTTTGCTTGCCATCTTCAGTTGTGAGACAGCTATAAAGAAGCGCCAGATCCTTGACCTTTTCGAATATTTTCTTGCAGCGATACTGATATTTGTCGAATCCATCACAATGATCTCTCTGATAATCGATTGTATTAAAGGCTGAAGTATCAGCACCAAATTCATCTATATTGCTTTGCCAAAACTCATTTTGATTCTCGGACTTTGGAATTATCAACAAAAGGGCATGCTCACGCATCATTGACCAGTGTATAAAATCCCAATAGGCTTGATATTCTTCTTCGTCATCTGGATATATTTCATCAAATCGGCTTATTGGCTTCAACCCTTCTATATTCACAAATTTATCATATGCTTCATTTTTCTGTTCTTGTATCATCGAAAACACCTCCTTGGTTTCTAACCGGAACCAAACCAAGGAGGCTTGAACATCAAATCGGGATTTCAAGGGAGTGGACGCGGGCGAATCACTCCATAAATTTTTCGTATTCGGCACTTGTGCCGAATCGAAAGATTTAGGATAAGTGATGAGTATTGTTCGCGACCGGTAATCTGAAGCAAGAAAAAAAATCAAATAGAAATTTATAAAAACATCAACAGGCAGTTTCTTGGCAGCAAAAAATTAGTTTCCGGAACTATCTTCGATGCTTTCCAATGAAACAGGCGCCTGATTGCTTTGATCTTCTGCGGGTTCAATATTTATATGTTGCAATGGCTGTTTTTCTGAGACTTCAACGCGAAACAGATTGACATCCTGACCACGCTTGTTCTTTGTTTTTCCTTCAAATGTAATCCGGATTTTTTGACCGATTTTGACATATTGCATACGATCATCAAGAATTGCCGACCCCCACGCAAAGAAAGTGCCTTGCTCATTTTCGATATAATATTTGGCGCTCGTACCTGAGTCTTCGTCTTTTGGCTCCTTGTTTACAAGAACACCGATGATATTATCACCGGATTTTCTGGGCTTCCAAACGCCTGGTTCGATGGTTTTCCAATTGTCCATTTTTTTACACCTCATTTTTTTTATCCTTCAAATAATCAAAGGATCATCATCAACGAATATTATTTCCGGCTCTTCCTGTTCATGCATTTCCGACAGTTCAATTGCATCCATCAAAAACTCCTCAAGCCTTTCAACATCGTACCGCTTATGATTTTCACTTGAAGTTTCATTGTTTTCACGTTTCTTTCCCGAAATCATGTTTACACCTCCGGAGGCAATTTCCTCCGTGGCTCCAAGGAAATTGCACAGGGAAGTCTTTCCGGGATTGAATTGTGCAAATGATCAAATATGCATTTGTGATTTTGCTGAATTAGGGATTACAGCAACTTTTCAATAATCGGGTCCGGCAAGGCGCCCATGATCTCTCTTGTTTTTCCATAACGCCCCATGGATACGACCCTGGCATTGATCAACCCATAAAGATCCAAAAAACTGATCATGTCTGAAAAGCGTCGTTGCGATAACGGCCTGTGCCTTTGATCGTCACATATGCCTTTATAAACTTCATAAGCCTGGCCGGTGGTGACTTTTGTGATTTGCCGATTAAAAAGCATATAGCATGATTGAAGCGCCATTTTTTGCTGGGTGGCAAGTGCGTTGATCAGTTCGGTTGACTTGTCTACTTCAAGGCGATGTTCAGCGATATCAACTTCATCGATGCCCAGATAACCGGATGTTTCTTCAGCCACACTGACCGACTTTGCCAGCAATTCAACGGCTTTTCGGGCATCCCCTGTTTCTTTCGACGAATAGGCCGCGATTTTTTTAAGTGCCGCTAAATCAACTTTATCTTTTCGAAGCGCCTTTTCTGATCTGAGTTTCAGAATTTCCAACAGATCCACCGCATCATAGGGCTCGAAAATAATATCTGTTTTTTTAAGAAAACTTAAGATTCGCGGATCCAACATTTTTTCCCAATCCAGGCGGTTGGTTAAAAATATGAGAATCAACCTGCAGGCCACCTTCCTGGGTAAAGTCTTTCCCAAATAGGTTAAAAATGCGTCCGGATTCGGCAGTATATTGTCGGCTTCATCAATAAGAAGGCATAAAAAACCCTTATAACAACGGATAGCGGAAATAATTTTATTCTGCATATACTCGATCGGAATACCTTTACGATATTTTTTGTTGGAATTGTCCAATGACATGGCGACTTCGTTTAATGCGCCAAAATAGGTCTTGGGTGATGTTAAATCGATGTAATGGTATTGAAAAATAATGCCCCTTCGGGATGCCACCTTTTCAAATGTAGAGAGCAGATGAATTAAGCTCACTGTTTTCCCGGATCCTGTAGGGCCATAAATAAGTGCCGATGACGGATGGTCTCCATCCAACATCGGCGACAAATGTGAAATGATCTTTGAAAGTTGCTTCTCCCGGATATTCCGATTAAAAATTTCTTTCAGAACAATGGTTCTCTCCTCACCCGGCAGCCTTTCATCATCGAGATAGTCCGGGTTTATGATCAGGGACCTGCTTTTTCTATTAGAATAGAGGGATTCAATAAGGGCCTCCGTATAATCTTTTTTTCCAGATTTGCCATCAGACATTTTCTTTACCGGACATTTCCAGCGAATTCTTTCAGAGGAAAGGCTTATTTAT
>JAGYNR010000018.1 GCA_018399715.1 Desulfobacterales bacterium
GTCCGCTTCGTTCGGAATTGGTTTTCCGGTGATTTTATTTTTCATATGGATATCAAAGCCACCACCTTGAACCATAAATCCTTTAATCACCCTGTGAAAAATGGTACCATCATAAAATCCATTTTTGACATATCCCAAAAAATTTTCTACTGTTTTTGGTGCGGATTCCGGGTAAAGTTCCAATACTATTTTTCCCATATTGGTTTGAAGCATTACCTGAGGTTTTTCATTGTACGGTGAATTTGGCCCCGCTACAACCACTGCAGAAATCAAAATAAACATGCCAAAGATGTGCAACAATTTTTTCTCCTTTCCATATCGGCTTTTACAATTTTTTATTGTGAGGGACACTTGTTGTCCATCGGTTATTTATTGATGAATTTTACGATTTAATCTGAAACTATCAATATCATAAATCAAAAACAATCTGAAAATTTTATTTTGACACTTTATCAACATTTGGATATAAATTTTATTTATTTACATAGTGCTTGAACGAAAACTGCCTTTTTCGCCAATATCTGCGTCAGACTCAAATTTTAATCCTCGAAATACTCAATGTATCTCTGTGGTTAAAATTTTCGTCTTCCTTGATTTTAACGAAAAATCCTGGTTTTCTTTCGAGCACTACATAAACAAGAAGCTGGAGAGTGACCGCCATAATCTGTTGAATGCCTTAAAAATTCGGATAGCAGACAACACATAAAAAAAGAAAGAGTAGCAAAAATGCCCACATTGCTATTGAAATTCAAAGATAAAAATCTTCGTAGATTCTGGTTCAAAAAAGGTGCTTCAGTAACGATTGGCAGATCAGAAGAAAACAACATAATCATCGAAAATCTAGCGGTGTCAAATAATCATGCCAAGCTCGATTCTGTAGGCGACAATTATATATTAACCGATCTTAACAGTAAAAACGGAACTTTTGTCAACGAAGTACCTGTATCCTCCCATTGGCTTCAAAATGGTGATGTCATCACTATCGTGAAGCACAAACTTGTTTTTACGTTAGCCGATGATGAAGAACAGTTACTCAATACAACTGATATGGACCAGATTACGGCCAAAGCCTCCAACCGTTATCAAACCACGACATCTGAGGGAAAAACAGACCAGGCAGGAATTCTAACCTACTTAACAGGAGGTGAAGGGGATATCGAACTCAATAAAAAATTGATCCGGGTTGGAAAAAACTCCTCCTCTGACATTGTTGTAAGCGGTCTGATGGTTGCTCAAACCGCTTTTACCATTAGCAATCGTCCGAATGGCTATTTTCTGAATTATGTGGCGGGAATCATTAAACCTCGGATAAATGGAAAAACGGTAAAAGATCTGGTTCGTCTCCAGGAGTTTGATATTATCGATATCGGTCCCATCAAGCTTCAGTTTTTATATAAAAAAACAGACGTTTAAGTACTTGATTATCGAGATTTTTTAAATTTTTCCAACTGTTGTTTGAAATATATCCGGTCGTTTTTTGCTTTATCCAATGCGCGTTGGGCTACGGATACAGCCTCATCGTAGCGTCCGTTAGCATAATAACTTTCTGCCAGGGTATCCAAAACCTGCGGGGAATCTTCCAAAGCAACAGCTTGTGTGGCGAGTTTTAGAGCTCGCGACGGCTTGTAAAATTGTTGATCTTCACAGGTTGCATATAACCATGCAAGATTGTTTAAAGCCTGAGAATTTGTTGGTTTCAGATAAACAGCCGTTTCATAGGCAGCACTGGCAGATTCGTAATCTTTCCGGGAAAAATAAATGTCTCCGAGCATTGTGTACAGTTCGGGATTTTTGGGATCTTTATGAAGTTCTTGTTTTAGAACCTTCTCAAAAAAATGGTGATTTAAATGTTTGCCAATTTGGCTGTAATTTAGGGTATATCCCACAGCTCCCACCAGAAACATAGCGGCAATATATATCATAATACTTTTTATGATTTTTTTATCCTGATGAGTTATCCAATAAGAATCCCTCTCGCATTTTTTAAGATAATCAATTCTTTCAGAGATGCTGAAATGGTGCCAGTTAGGTTTGTCGGGTGGTTGTCCACTGGTGTATGCAATTTTTTCCAATGTCGTAATCAGTGGAACCGCGCTGTTAAACAAAGAATAAACATAGCAATCCGCCTGGCGCTCAAAATTTCGCATAAAATACCCGAATATAAACCGAAAATAAGCCAGAAAAATAATGATGATAAAAAGACTGAAAAAAATTGAGGTCGCAGTTGTCTGATTTAATCCAATAGCGTTGATAAACCGAAAAAAAGGCTCTGCATAAATCATCAGATAGACAATGAAATCAAACGTTGCATAGGAGAGAAATATATAACCAGCAAAAAAAAACAGATAAAACAGGATATGTTTTTTTTTTACATGTCCTATCTCATGAGCCATGACCGCATCGATTTCTTCAGGTTCCAGAAACTGAAGAAGCGCATCGGTGACCAAGATATAACGAAACTTGTTAATTAGCCCCATAACTCCGGCAGTGATCATACGACCACCAAAAATCGGCCAATACATAATATCGGCAAATTTCAAACCGGCTCTTTTACATAGCATTTCAATTCTTCTGCGATCATATCCATCCTCAAGGGGCTTACACTGCCAGAATTTCTGAATCATGGCAGGACCAAAAACAGCAACAATTAAGAGAAAAATTAGAAAATAAAGAACTTCTCCGCTGGTAGTGGAAAGCATTTTTTGGGGAAGTTCAAATGGCAGCGCAAAGATGATATCAGCTACTCCGGATAGAATCAGCCACGGAAAAATGACGGGAAGAGAAAAAGAAATATTGGAAGTGATATAATCTTTTCGGGTTAAATCGGATTTATAAAGCTGTGAATAAGCATGATACGCCGATCCCCACACAATGACCAGATAAAATATGAAAAGACCTAAGAAAAGCAATGCCTGAAGGGTGGGAATCAACGAAAAAATCCATATATCAGCCAAAAAAGCAGGGATGTTCAGGCCGTAAATATCCACGGTAAAAAGAAAAATGGCCAACACCGACAATCGATTGGCAGTTGCACTAAACCGGTGATCCATCTGGGAAAAATGATAACGGTGAATTCTTTTTTCAATTTTTTTA
This sequence comes from Desulfobacterales bacterium, assembly GCA_018399715.1. Taxonomy (GTDB): domain Bacteria; phylum Desulfobacterota; class Desulfobacteria; order Desulfobacterales; family SKZT01; genus M55B149. Next base: position 3,094 of record JAGYNR010000018.1, read on the forward strand.
AATTGAAATTGTGTAAACAGCCAAAATACAAAAATCAATAACACAAAAAGGATGAAAGTTTCTGTAAAATTTAAACTGGTCTTTTCGGGAGGTTGATACGTCGAATATATCAGCAGGACAATTATGAAATATAAAAATTGGGAAAACATATATCAGAACAGTATATTTTGAGAGTTTTTTTTAGTGATTTAGGTATAACCGCCGGCAAACCGCTCCTTTTCACTGTAAATGCAGCCGCAGTACTGTTGCCGGTACATAGACAGCTGTTTCGATGCTTCGATTCCTTCTTTCCAGCCCTCGCGGAAATCATGATAGTAAAAAGGAATGCCGACAGAGCGACCGATATCCTCCCCGATAGCTTTAATCATGTCATGCTTTTGAAATTTGCTGTAAAGAAGGGTTGTGGAGAAATAATTGAATTTACCTCTTTTGGCCAAAAGCGCCGTACTTTTCAAACGATCATGGTAGCAATAGATACACCTGGAATTTTCTCTGAAAACAACACCTTGAATAAACCCTTCCAGATCATAGCCTTTCTGATAAATCATCTTCAGACCGATCTGCTCTGCATACTGTTCCAGAGTTTCTTGTCGTTTCAGCATTTCGGTAAACGGATGGATATTATGACGATAAAAAAAGCCCATCACATCAATTTCTTCTTGTTTTAAAACCTTCAGCGGATAAATGGCACAGGGTGCACAGCAAATGTGCAACAGCAGTTTCATTTTCTTTCTCCAAAAATAGCTGTCCCGACACGAACCAACGTAGCCCCTTCCTCAATGGCGGCTTCAAAATCTCCGCTCATCCCCATGGAAAGCTCATCAAGAGATACTGATGGATCAAGTTGTGACAAAAACTTTTGTTGAAGCATATCCCGCATCTCCCGAAGCTGTCTGAAAAAAGGCCGGGCTTTTTCAGGGTCATCAAAAAATGGCGGCATGGTCATCATTCCTATCACCGATACATTTTCGCGTTCACTTATTTCTTTTAGAAGATTTGGAATTTCTACCGGTTTTACCCCCGACTTTTGATCTTCTCCGGCAATGTTGACCTGTAGCAGGATTTTCTGCACCTTGTCATTTTTTTTGGCCTGTTTGTCGATTTCCCTGACAAGTTTCACCGAATCAACCGAGTGGATGACATCAAAAAGCTTAACAGCATATTTTGCCTTGTTGGATTGCAAATGACCGATAAAATGCCACGAAACCGTATGGTCTGACAGCTTGCTGATTTTATCTCTTGCTTCCTGGATATAATTTTCTCCCAAAATATCCACCCCGGCCTCAATCGCTTCTTTTACTTTTTCAGCAGGCATTGTTTTGCTGACAGCTACCAGGTGAACTGACCGGGGATCCCTTCCACAATCTTTTGCCGCTTTGGCAATTCGTTCACGGATACGTGTAAGTTTTTCTTTCAAAACTGAATATCTCCCGTTTTCTGAGCTGGAATGTTGTTCACATCCGGGAAATCCAAAATTTTTTTCCTGATTAAAAACTCAATCAGTTCGCATACCGGAAGCCCTACGACATTGGTATATGATCCGTTAATGCGCTTGACCAAAAAGGTTCCCAACCCCTGAATTGCATAAGCCCCCGCCTTATCAAATGGTTCCGGGGTATGGATATACCACTCGATTTCCTTTTCGTTGAGCTCCTTGAAAATAACATCGGTCTTAACTGTTTCGGAAAACAGATATTTACATGCCCGGCAGCAAACCGCATAACCGGTATAAACCTGGTGCGTTTGTCCGCTGAGACGTTTTAACATACTTCTGGCTTCGTTTCTGGAAGCAGGCTTACCCAGTATGGTATGATGAATCACGACCACCGTATCGGCGCCGATTATCCAGCTTTCCGGAAACTTGTCGGAAACATCACAGGCTTTTGCCTCGGACAACTTGCGGACATATTCCGATGGGGGACATTGGGCAATACTGCTTTCATCCACCTGACTGGGAATCACTTTAAACGTCAAACCGGCTTGCTTTAACAAGTAATGGCGGCGAGGCGATCTGGATGCAAGAATTAAAAAAGGATTTCCATTGATAGGTTTCATGTTAAATAATTAAGTAACAAAATACGACTTTAATATCACAAGTAAAAATTATTAACAGATGAATTCGGTTTTGACAAGATCGAATACAGCGATAGTACAAAAATAAATCTGCCAGTCGGAAAAATCAGATCCTGATGGTACTTAACTTTTATTTTGAAGTTGGTTAAGCTGAAAATAAAATCCTTTTTTTTGCATCAGGCATTCATGGGTTCCGGATTCAATGATCCGGCCATGGTGCATAACAAGAATCCGATTTGCATTTCTCGCGGTGGTCAGTCGGTGAGCAACTACGATAGACGTTCGGTTTTCCATAAGATTGGCAATTGCTTTCTGAAGTTGTTGTTCCGTTTCGGAATCAATATAAGAGGTTGCTTCATCCAAAATAATCAGTTCAGGGTTCCGGGCAACTGCACGGGCTATGGAAATCAGTTGGCGTTCTCCACTGGAAATTGAGGCTCCTCCTTCGGAAAGCACTGTATCAAGACCATTTGAAAACCGATGGATCATCTGTTCACAGTTGGCCTCAATCAAAATATTCATTTTCTGTTTTTCCGACAGATGAGTTAGTCCATTGAAAATATTTTGATGAATACTTTCGGAAAACAAAAACGGATCCTGTGTTACCAGTGCCATTTTTGATCGTAACAGGGTAATCGGATACTGCCGGATATCATGGCCGTTGATTGAAATATGTCCGGAATCAGGTTCATAAAAACGAGGAAAAAGGTTGATCAAAGTTGTTTTCCCGGAACCGGTCGGCCCAACAATCGCAAGTATTTCTCCAGCCTGCACTTGAAAGGAAACCCGGTCGATGACTGTTTCCCCTTTAATATAGCTAAACGAGATGTTTTCAAATTTGATTTGTTTGATTGTTTCTATATTATTGCTTTGCTGAGATTCCTGCAGACGAATCTCAGGAGCATCCTTTAGGGTGTTATCCAAAATTAAAAAAATACGCTCGGCCGATGCCATTGCATTTTGTAGTAGATTGTATTTATCAGCTATATCCCGAATGGGTCTGAAAAACATTTTCATGTAGGAAATAAAAGCAACCAGAGAGCCAAGGCTGATGCTTTCAGCCAGTACGCTTCGTCCTCCGAAATAGATTACCAGTGCAATGGCCAGCATGCCCATTAGTTCGATAAAGGGTAAAAACAGGCCTAAAATATGAATCTGGAGCATTCCTGCCTGGAAATTCTCATGATTTAAGTGGGCAAACCGCTTATAGTTATATTTTTCCTGTTGAAAGAGCTGAATAACCCGGATACCGCCAATGGTTTCTGAAAACCGGGTGTTGATTTCCGCTACCTTAATCCTTAGTATTCTGAACGCTTCTCTGGCTTTTCCGGAAAAATGTAAAGATCCGGCGATTACCAGGGGCAGTACCATAAAAGAAATCAGTGCCAGTTTCCAGTTCATCCAGAGAAGAACAGCCGCAATGCCGATTAAAAGAAACAGGTCTTTGAATATAAAAGTGATCACTGAGGTGAACAGTTCATTCATGTTTTGTACATCGTTGGTGACACGGGTGACGAGTCTGCCCACGGGGTTTCGGGTAAAAAAGGAAAGGGAGCGGTCCAGAATATGCCGGAAAAGTGCCATTCTAAGATCATGCATGATCATCTGGCCCGTATATTCCATGATAATGACCTGCACAAAATTCAAACCAAAATTCATCAGGACTATAAGCAAAAAAACAATCGCTATAACAGCAACCCCTTTCAGGTCACTGCATCGTAGCTTCAAGATGTCATTTTGGTTTAGTTTTTCCAGATTCTCGTAAGAAATGACCGCGATATTATTTTGGATTACAAAAAGATTTTGATACTTTTCAACAATGGCGCGTTTGTTTGAATCTGTGTAATCCACCTCATACAAACGAGATTCGGCTAAAGATTCTGTTTGGAAATTAGTTCCGGTTTCTGCCTGGTTTTCGCCGCGATAACTGGGAACAATATACCGGTCAATAGCAATTTTGGTAACATAGGGTATGGCAAGATCCATTAATGTAATCAGGGTTATCAGCAAAACAGAAAGCAGCAGCAATAGTTTATAAGGACGAACAAACGCCTGCAACCGTTTCAACAGCCTGAGGTCATAGGGTTTTCCCAGCTGATCTTCTTCAAAATAGCCAAAATCATGAAGCATTGAATGTCTCTTCGATCTCCTGAAGCCGATACGTTTTTGCGTAATAATCGTTTGTTTTCATCAGTTGTTCATGACTCCCGATTGCCTGGATCATACCGTTGGTCAGTACTATAATCCGATCGGCAAAATTCAATGCCGACAGACGATGGGAGACAATGATGGTTGTTTTTTCACGACTCATGTTTTTGATGGAACGAGTGATAACTGACCCGGTTTCCAAATCCACCTGACTGATGGGATCATCTAAAAGAAGAATCGGTTTATCCTGAAGAAAAGCTCTGGCAAGGCAAATCCGTTGTTTCTGGCCTCCTGACAGGATAATGCCTTTTTCTCCGACCATCGTATCAAATCCCTGAGAAAAATTTATAATTGTATCGTAGATAGCAGCAGATTTACATGCTTTTTTCAGTCGTTTGTCATCTACAGATTCGTTTTCAAAAAGGATATTATCGCGGATAGTACCGGCAAACAAAAAAGGTTCCTGAGGTACAAAGGAAATCTGAAAACGCAAATCTTCTAGGTGCAACTTTCGAATGTCAGTTCCATCCATCAGAATCCGGCCCCGACAAACATCGTAAAGCCTCGGAATCAAATACAACAGGGTTGATTTACCCGCTCCCGGTGGCCCGACGATCCCCAACGTTTTTCCTTTGCTCAGTTGAACGTCAACGTCTGATAAGACCCATCGGCGAATGTCATCATCAGGAATCCGCTTGTCAGTGGTTTCATTTTGTTCAGCATGATGGTAGGTAAAATACACATTTTCAAATGCAATATTTCCATCGGGAGCAGTGAGGCGTCGGGCATCTTTCCGGTTTTGGATGTGAGGAGCGGTTTTGAGTATCCGATTAATCCGATCCAGGGAAGCATTTCCTCTTTGTATCAGATTCGTCACCCATCCGATAGCCATCATGGGCCATGTAATCAGTTCCAGGTAACTGATAAACGCTACAAAGTCACCCGGTGTAATATTTCTTAAAATTGTCTGTCGCCCTCCCAGAAACAACACAATTGCCATGCTCAGGTTTGAAAAAAAGATCATCAAGGGGAAAAAAGAGCCGGTGATTTTAACCAGTTTCAGGTTTTTTTCAATATAATCCCGTGATATGTTGTCAAACTTGGTATTCGATTCCTTTTGTCGGTTATAGGCTTTGATAATTTTGATACCGGCAAACCGCTCCCTGGCTGATTCAGTAATATCGGCAAATGCAGCCTGTACCTGAGTGTAACGCCGATGCATTTTTTTGCTGAAAAAACGGGTTCCCAGAATAATTAACGGCATGGGAATTAAAACAAGTACGGTCAAGCGGATGTTGATGTAGGCCATAAACCCTATGGTTGCAGCCCCCAGTATGATTGCATCGGTTAAAGCAACCATGCCCATGCCGATAGCCATACGAATGTGCATGATATCATTGGTTGCGTGAGCCATCAGATCACCGGTCTTGGCTTGGTCAAAATAGGATGCGGAAAGAATCTGCAGATGGGAAAAAAGCTGATTTCTCAACCCTTCTTCAACCCGCCGGGAAACGCCTAGAAGAAAACGCCGCCAGAAATACCGGAACACTCCGATCAAAATTCCGGCTATGGCAATATAAACCGCATACATTAAAAGTTTGCCCGTACTGATATCCAGGGCAGTCAGGTCATCTACTGCCCACTTGATAATTCTGGGAATACACAATTGAAGAAAATCAACGGTAATAAGGCAAACCAATCCCCAAAATATAACGATACGGTTTTCGACAAGATACGGTTTAATTAGGGATATGGATTTCATGATAAAAGAGGATTGGTCAAAATATCAGAAACTGTCATAACGGATTTCAGGTGATGGGAAAATTTCATTTCGCTTTTAAATGGAACCACAGTTTGTTAAAATAATATACACATAAAAACGCCAAAATTACAATTGTTAGACATTATAGATGTGATCAATTCAATCAATTGACTTTAAATAACCCGGTTGTTATCATGTTTTGATTATGGAAAACGGTAATATTGTCGAATATATCGACCATCAAAAAATTATATGTGCAGTAGTCCTGGAAGTCAAGAATTCAAGATTGCGGCTTCTCACAGAAAACAATCGGGAAATAAACCTTTCAGCTAGCCGTATTGCGCATCAGAGCAACTCCCGGTTAGATTCGTTAATGGGAAGAGACAGGCTGGTGGATACGCTTCGGGAAAAAGCCAGACAGCGCGAAAAGCTCACGAGGCAGATCAATATCAAAGAGTTGTGGGAAGTTTTAAATACTGAGCAGGAATGGATTGATCTGGAAACAATGACTGATTTATGCTTTCCGAATCAACAGGATGGGGATCATGAGTCAGCGGTGGTCCGTGCTTTCTTTAAAAATCGTTTTTATTTCAAATTCAGAACCGATGCTTTTTTCCCCCATACCGAGGCTCAGGTGGAGCGGCTTTTTGCCCAGACGAAAGAAGAGGAACATCGAAACCTGTTGATCAAAACTGGTGGAAAATGGATAAAGGAGATTTTGGAAAGCGGATGGGAACCTTCCATGTCCGATATTGGCGAAACCGGCCAAACTGAGTTGATAGAAATCATCAAATCATATTACCTGTTTCAAAAAGACAGTCCTTATGCTGCACTGGCCAAGGCAATGATAAACATCGCCGGTATTGAAGATCCTGATGCTCTGTTTGAGATACTGGTTGCTATTGGGGTTTTGAGCCGGGATGAAAACCTGGATGTATTAAAAATGGATGTTCCGGTGGAATTTTCACCTGAAGTCCTCCAAAATGCACAACAATTGATGCAAATATCGGAAAGTGACGATTTATTTAAGGCTGACCGCCGTGATTTGACAACCCTTTCGATGATAACGATCGATGGCCAATCAACGCTTGATTTTGATGATGCCCTCAGCATCGAAAAGTACGGACAAAATTATCGGCTGGGGGTACATATTGCCGATGTTGCTTATTACATCGACAAGTATTCCGTGCTGGATCAGGAGGCATTGGCGCGGGGCAGCTCTATTTATATGCCTGATCTGAAAATACCCATGTTTCCATCGATTCTTGCCGAAGATTTGTGCAGCCTGAAAGAAAGTATGGTTCGGCCGGCGATTAGCCTCATGATCCACATAACGCCTTCGGCTGATGTTCTCGAATATGAATTTTTTCCTAGTCTTATCCGTGTATCCCGCCAATTGAGCTATTTTGAAGCCAATCTATTGACTGAAACAGATCCTGAGATTGCCTCGCTTTATCATCTGGCACAGGAATTTCAAAAATGTCGTATGGATCAAGGAGCATTACAAATCAATCTTCCTGAGATAAATATCTGGATTGCTGAAGACGGATCGCCCGTTGTTACACGCACTAACAGGGAAAGTCCGGGAAGAATGCTGGTTGCAGAACTCATGATTCTGGCAAATTGGCTGATGGCCAGATTTTTAGATAAACAGGGGATTCCCACAGTTTTCAGAACTCAGCCGGCTCCCAAGGAACGCTTATTTAAAGGAATGGAAGGAAGTCTTTTTCAAAATTGGATGCAGCGCAAGCTGCTCAGTCGCTTTATATTGAACACCAAGGCGGACCATCATTCCGGTCTTGGTCTCAATGCTTACACTACCGGCACATCGCCGATTCGTAAATACCTTGATTTGGTTACCCAGCGTCAGCTCCGGGCCGCTTTAGGTCTGGAAACGCCCTATCCCGAAGAAGTTGTTTCAACTATCATTCAAAACCTTCAACAACCCATGAGTCAGGTGGCACGGCTTCAATTCAGAAGAAACCGCTACTGGTTATTGCGATATCTGGAAGGACAGATTGGTCGTAAGGAGGAAGCGATTGTTTTGCAAAAGCGGCGCAATGCTTATCAGATTCTTCTTACCGAATTCATGATTGAGTGCGTGCTTCCGGTTTCAGGAAGTGTTAATCTCAAGCCAGAGGATCTGGTTCAGGTTACAATTCAGCACGTCAATGCTCGTAAAGATATCATTTCCGTGTATCTCGGATGATTTTTTAGAGAAAAATATTATTTATTTTTTTTCAACAATCCTGGATACAGCTTATCAGCACAATCCGGACAAATGCCATGACTAAAATCCGCATCTGAGTGTTCTTTGATATAAGATTCCACTTGCTGCCAGTATCCCTGATCATTTCGAATCTTTTTACAGTGGGCACAGATGGGAATAATGCCCTGAAGTGTTTTTATCTCGTTTATTTTTTCTTTTAGTTCAGTGGCTTGTTTTATCATGAAAAAGTGAGTCTCGACAATCTTTTTAAACTGCAACAAAAGTTCCTCGATGTCTGAGGAATAAGAATTTTCCTTGTCATCATGAATACAGATAGTGCCAAATATCTTTCCATCCGGCAAAAACAAGGGATATCCAAGATAAGATATCAATCCTTTTGAAATTTCAGGTGCCTGAGACCATCGTTTTGATTTGCATGCATTTTTCACAAGCACCTTATTTTTTTTATTGATAACTTCTTCACAATAATGCTCGGCTAAAATCACCTGAAGACCTTCCTTTAAAAAATTATCAGGATTTTTGCTTACTTTGAACACCTCGATTCGTTCAGGAGGAATGAGACGGGTTATAGCCGCAGACCTGACCTTGGTGATCCTGGCGATCAGATCGACAATATTTTGCCACTGTTCCAGGTAGTTTAAATCAATATCCCCACCCTGCATAAATGCTTCTCCTTTTTTATCGGTATATGAGAGGTACATGTTTTTTATATCCAATTTGTCAAATCTTTACAAGAATTGTTAAATTTGCTATTTATTTTAAAATAATGGAAAAATCGAATCCCAAAACCTATGGCAAATATATCAAGGGGTTGATGGATATCAGCTGCGCTATTACCTCAGACCTTTACCAAGAAGATATTCTGAAACTAATTGTTATGGTCACCGCCAAGGTGACGGGTGTGGAAATCTGCTCTCTTTGGCTTATTGATGAAAGTTCATCACCGCCCATGATCCGATTGAAGGCATCTCATGCGATTGATCCCGCTTACCTCAAAGACCGGTCTTTGAATTTAAACGAAGGTGTGGTTGGCTATGTTGCTACAACCAAAAGCCCTATGATGATCCGAAACGTTATGAAGGAACCATTGTTTAAGGAAAAAGAAATGGCGCGAAAACTGGGTCTGGTATCCATGCTGAGCGTACCACTGGAGGTTCGCGATAAAAAAGTGGTTGGGGTGCTCAATTGCTTTACAGCAAAACTGCACACCTTTAGTGAGACAGAAGTGAATCTGATTCGCACTGTTGCTAACCAGGCTGCTGTAGCTATCATGAACACGGAACTGATGGTAAAAACAAGGGTCATCCAGGAGGAACTCGAAACCCGAAAAGTAGTGGAAAGAGCTAAGGAGGTTCTGATGCGCCGCAGAAATAAATCAGGGGATGAAGCATACCGATGGATTCAAAAACGGGCCATGGATACACGAAAAAGCATGCGGGAGGTCTCCGAAGCCATTCTTCTGTCTGAAGAATTATAATTTATTCCATTGTCATCTGTTTTCAAAAAACATGGCCTTTATTTGGAAAAGTTTAAATTAATTCTTGACATTTATTTTTAATTTAGCTAATTTAGTATAAAAATATAAGTAATTGAGACGTCTCACAAAGAGGTGAGATGGTTTTCAAATGTTTTAGACAAAGGCGTCTTTGCCCCATCAATGGGCAGGCGCCTTTTTGTTTTGTTTTTTAAGATCAGCATTTTTAAAAGTTCGGTTTAACAAGTTGAGGAGGAGGAATTTTTACATGAACTTACATCAACCCAACTCAAATGAAGCACTTCAAACCAAAAACCGTTCCAGAGATGTAGCACCGCAGTCGGGTATCTGTAGCCGTTGTATCGATGGATGTAAGGGTAACTGTGATCTGTTTAAAGCGACGTTTCGTGGCAGAGAGCTATTATACCCCGGGCCTTTCGGGGAGATTACAGCCGGTACTGACAAGGATTATCCGGTGGATTACTCCCATTTAAATATTATGGGTTACGCCATGGGTGCCGAGGGCGTAGCAACCGATTCGGATATAGCGACTTTTCCCCATGTCAGTACCGAAACCAGATACGGTACAAAAAAAAAGGTTAAAATGAAAATACCCATGTTTACCGGGGCTCTGGGGAGCACTGAAATTGCCCGAAAGAACTGGGAACATTTTGCTGTTGGCGCGGCTATTACGGGTATTAGCCTGGTCTGCGGAGAAAATGTTTGCGGAATTGATCCCGAACTGGAATTGGACAGGAACGGCAAGGTAAAAAAAGCGCCTGACATGAAACGTCGGATTGAATCTTACAGGCGCTATCAGGATGAATACGGGGATATTCTGGTACAGATCAATGTCGAGGATACCCGGTTGGGCGTGGCTGAATATGTTATCGACAAGCTCGGCGTGGAGACAATCGAGTTGAAATGGGGTCAGGGAGCCAAATGTATCGGTGGAGAAATCAAGGTAAATTCCCTGGAACGTGCGACAGAGCTGAAACGGCGTGGATATATTGTTACACCTGATCCTGAAAGCAAGGCTAACCAGGCAGCTTTTAAAGCGGGGGCCGTCAAGGAATTTGAGCGTCACAGTCGTCTTGGGTTTGTCGACCAGGAAAGCTTCATGAGAGAAGTGGAAAGACTCAGAAAGCTGGGCGCCAAACGGATCACCCTTAAAACCGGTGCCTATCCCATGCGTGAATTGGCAATGGCCATCAAATGGTCGTCAGATGCCGGTATCGATCTCTTGACAATCGATGGTGCTCCCGGGGGAACCGGAATGAGTCCCTGGCGCATGATGTCCGAATGGGGAGTTCCCGCAATTTATCTGCATGCCATGGCCTATGAACTGTGTCGCATCCTGGATGAAAAAGGTGCCAGAGTACCGGATATTGCCTTTGCCGGTGGTTTTTCTTCTGAAGATCACATTTTCAAGGCATTATCATTGGGGGCTCCATATTGTAAGGCCGTCTGTATGGGGCGTGCGCTGATGATCCCCGGAATGGTCGGAAAAAATATCGAGCGGTGGTTAAAGGGCGGGGATGGTGGATTGCCATCCACCGTATCGAAATACGGTACCACCAAAGAAGAAATTTTTGTTTCCTACGAAGAACTCAAGGAAACTTATGTAAAGGAAGTCGACGATTTTCCATTGGGAGCCATTGGTATTTTCAGCGTCGGTGAAAAATTGCAGATAGGTCTTCAGCAATTGATGGCTGGGGCACGCAAGTGGCGGGTTGATCTGATGTCCCGGAAAGACCTGGCATCTTTAACGGAAGAGGCAGCCAGAGTCACGGGAATTCCTTATATTATGGATGCCTATCGAGAAGAGGCCATGGAAATTATCTCCGGAAACAGTAATTATCTCAAAGCAGCTTCTGCATAAAAATTTCAAATGAAATAAGCGTCTGTTCAATATAATTTTTAGAGGCTTGGTGAAAAAAAAATGGTAAGATCATAAAAACCCCTTATTCATAGTGAACGATTTATCAGTTAACAATAAAAAAATATATCGCTCACTACGAATGAACGGTCTGTTTGATTTTCAATCTGACGAAAAAATGGCTTAAGGCACGAATTCATCTGCTTTGATAAATCGGCAGACATCTTTCTGATAAGACTCAATCCTTTCTATCGCCTCATATTTGGAAGCAAGCTTTTTAATAGATTCGCGGAACCGGGCGGCAAATGGAAGTCCTTTTGAAAACCACCCCAGCCTGCTTCGCATCATGTGGATAGCTGTTTCTTCTCCCAGATATTGCATCGAGACATTAAGGTACTGTTTCATCATATCAAATTGATGGGTGATGGTTACTTCTGAAACCGGATTTTCTTTCAATGCAGCTCTAACCTGTCTGAAAATAAAAGGTTGTCCCACAGCCGCTCGTCCGATCATCACGGCATCACAACCAGTTTGTTTCATCATAGCCAATGCATCCTGCCAGGTGCAGATATCTCCGTTTCCGATTATCGGCATTGTGGCCAGTTGTTTTAAAGACCTGATCATAGACCAGTCGGCCTTTCCGCCAAATGCCTGAGAGACGGTACGAGGATGCACAGCTACGGCATCAACACCACATTCTCCGGCAATTTTGATAATTTCTTTCGCCTGAACACCAGACTTGTGCCAACCGGTTCGTATCTTTATGGTCAAAGGAATTTTTATCGCACTGCGAACAGCCAGTAAAATTTTTCGGGCCAATGCCGGTTCGCGCATCAGTGCTGCCCCCGCTCCATTTTTAACAACTTTTCTCACTGAACATCCAAAGTTAATATCCAGTATATCTGCACCCTTGGATGCCACTATCTGTGCGGCTTCTGCCATAATCGCCGGGTCAGAACCGAAAATTTGCATGGAAACCGGTTTTTCATCCGGATTGCTGTTTAAATACTGAAATGTTTTCTTGGAATTTTGAACAAGTCCGTTGGCACTGATCATCTCTGAACAGACCAAGGGACATCCGGCCGTTTTGGCCATCAGCCGAAACGGCAGATTTGTAATCCCTGCCATGGGCGCCAGAATAATGTCGCTTTCAATTTCAAGCGTTCTTATTTTCATGAAATCAATGCCTGTTTTATATCAAAACCAAGCGATTTGTAAGCTTACCGGGACCCTGTGATGGGCGTGATCAGATCGACCACTTCGCGTGCAGCACAGTTCCTTTCCCGGGAGTGGATACAATTCTAAACTGTCCTCCTGCGTATTCGGTCCGCTCTTTCATACTGGCCAAACCGATGCCTGATCCTTTTTGTGTGGAGGAAGCTGAAACACTTTCATTGAAGCCTGATCCATTGTCACCGATCTCCAGTTCCACACCAGCATTTTTATCTTCCAGTATCACAAAAGCATGGTCAGCTCTGCTGTGTTTTCCGATATTGTTAAGGCCCTCCTGAACCACCCGAAAAATGGTAATGTTAAGCGTTTTTGGAATATTTTTTTCGTCAATCCGTATGCGGTGTTCCAGATTCACGGAAGTATATGTATCGGAAAATCTCTCACAGAGATATTCTATGGCTGCTTTTAATCCCAATTCATCGATAATGGCAGGGCGAAGATCAGCACATATTCTTCGGATTTCATCAATGGTTTTCCGAATGACAGGTTTCAATGAATCCAAAGACTCCCGAATATCTTCGATGGAGTCAGTCGTTATGTTTCGACTGATATTTCCGATATTCATCAGCGTGAAGTTCAACATCTGACCAATGCTGTCATGAAGCTCCCTGGAAATTCGCTTTCGCTCCTTTTCCAGCTTTATCAAGAGTTCGGAAGAAAAAAAACGCAGTTGTTTTTCGGAGTTGCGAAGTGCTTCCTCAGCTTCTTTGGCTTCAGTAACATTTTGGACGGTTTCAATGCATCCGACAGGGTGCCCTTTCACATCTTTTAATGATGCTGCCGTGAAAAACAACCACTGGCTACGACCATTGAGATTCGGGAAATACGCCTCCCCTTCATATGCACCCGGAACTACAGTGGAACGGCTGATTCTGTCGCCGTAATGGGCTACAATTTCGGCATCATCGGCTCCGTCCAGAACCAAATCAGCGAGGATAGGTCTGGGATAGTCATAAAAAGCCTTCCACTGATCTGTTTTTCCAATCAACCGGGTAGCCAAAATCCCTGTTAATTTTTCCATGGCTGTATTCCAATGGGTAATTTTATGATTTCTATCCATAACCATTGTGGCGATGGAATTGCCCTGGATGATTTGATACAACCATTGTTCATTTTCGCGAATTTCGTCTTCAGCCTGCATTTTAAGTGAAAGTTCATGGCTGCCTCGACGATACAGATAGATAATGGAAATTACAACCAGACCGGATAGTATTTCAACTATATAAGCTATCGAGCGGTTAATAGGATTAAAAGCTCTCTCGATAAGGCGTGGAAGTTCAACCAGATAAACCAGAGACCAGCCTGGAAAATTTTCCATTTCCGGATGATAAAAGACATATTGACCACCGGTTTTGTCTTTTGCCAGGTGGGTTCCTTTAATTTCAAGACCGGTCCATTCCCAGGGTCCCGAACCAAACTGCCTGGTTTTGCGAAGCTGTTTTATATTTTCAGGGCCTGGTTTCCAGAGCGTATGATATAGCCATTCCGGACGGCTTGACATAAAAATAATGCCGTTGGGGTCGGAAACCAGAACAATCCCCTCTGCATTATTGCAGATTTCATTTTCGATGGATTTTACGGATGCTTTTATAACCACCGCACCAATTGTCTCAGACTGACTAAAATTTCGAACCGGATGACTGTAATAGATACCGCGCAGACCGGATGTGATTCCTAGCGCCATGTAGATAGTCGGATTTCCTTCCATGGCTTGTCGGAAATAAGGCCGGAATCCATAGTTATGCCCGACAAAGCTATCCGGCGCCATACGATTGCTGGATGCAATCGTAATTCCCAGATGATTCATTAAGTAGCATACATTGACATCCAGACTTTGCTGAAAATGGTCCAAAATATCATTTACCGATGCCAAAGATTGGATATTCGGATTCCGAAAGTACTGCCGAACCTGAGAAATGCCCGCCAAAGTGCCGGCAACCCGTATGTTTTGCATCAGGTAAGAGGACAACCTGCCCTTGATAAACATAGCCTGGGAGGAGACCCGGCGTTTTTCAAGCTCAATTGAGGACTTTTTAAGTGAATGGTAATAAAAATATCCACCGGTTATGGAAGCAAAAATTGCCAGCATGGCCATAATAACCAATATGGTTTTAATTCGCATGATTGAAAGTTATCCTTATTCTCAATAATTTAATCTGGAAATTACCAATAGGTTAAATTGAAAATCAAGTAAACCCCAATGTTGCATAAAAATCTCACAGAGTGGATTAAGGAAATAAAATTCGATAAATCGATGTTAAGGAAGGTTTCAGGTGTCGGTACTAATAATATCCGTATAGCTTAAACTGTGATATTTATTTTTCATGTTTTACATTATCGAGCAACTGACGGATTGATTCGGACAAAGCATTTTCACTGGTTGGCTTCATTAAGACAGCGTCAATCCCTAAACTATTTTCACTATGAAAATTAATTTTTTCATTGAAGCCTGTACATAAAATCACAGGAATATCAAAGCGAATTTTTTTGACAGCCATAGCTAATCTGTCACCTGTCATTTCAGGCATCGTCATGTCAGTTATGATCAGGTCAAACGCGTCCGGATTACTTTGAAATACCTCCAGGGCATGGGTACTACTTGTAGAACTCGTGACACGATAGCCCAGGCGCTCAAGTATCCGACTGCTTGTATTGGCAATCTGTAAATCATCATCGATAAAAAATATTGTTTCAGTGCCGAAAGATGCCTTCTTATGCTCCAAAAAATTGTTTTCAGGTGGTTTCTCGATGATGGGTAAATAAATTTTAAATGTTGTTCCTTTACCCGGTTCACTATCTACCGTTATCACACCGCCGTAGTTTTCCACAATTCCATGAACCATGGACAGGCCCATACCAGTGCCATCACTCGGTCCCTTGGTTGTAAAATACGGGTCAAATATTGAGCCTATAACATCCGGTTCAATACCGGTTCCTGTATCTTTAATAATTAATTGCAGGTAATTTCCTTTACTTAATGTTCCGATAATTGGTTGACATTCCGGAGAATTTTGTATCTGTATATCTTTTAATCCGATTTCTAAAGTTCCTCCATTTTCAGTCATGGCCTGTAAAGCATTTGTGCATAGATTCATCAATATCATATGGATTTGGCTTGGGTTACCCATAATAAAAGACTCACTCATAATTTTATGTTTAACCTCAACCGTTGCAGGTGCCCATGAATCTATTAGTTTTACGACTCCTTTTGCAATCGAATTAACCTGAATTGGTGAAATTTTTTCATCTGACTGCTGGGAAAAATCCAGCATGTATTTTACTAAATTTCTGGCTTTCTGGCTTGCTTTATATATTCCTTGAAGATAGTTGTCCAAGGGAGAATTTTTTTTAACCTCGGCAAGCGCCAATTCAGTGTAACCAAATATCGCTTGTAATATGTTATTAAAATTGTGCGCAATTCCTCCTGCAAGTGTTCCAATGGCTTCTAGTTTTTGAGCTTTCCAGAGATGCGCTTCTATTTTTTTACGTTCTGTGAGGTCTACCATGATAATTCTGAATCCGACAACTGTTTTGTTCTTAATGATATGAGCGGCGTGAGCAAGAAGGAAAAATGTCGAACCGTCTTTTCTGAGTCCCTTGTATTCTTTTGCTCCGATGATCTCATTTTTTAATCGTTTGACAACGTTTTCGTAAGCCCTTTGTCTGTCTTCAGGGACAAATAAATTGTAAAAGTTCAGACCGTTTTCGAAATCTTGTTTTGAATATCCAAACATTAGGACGGCTTGTCGATTGGCAAATATCAGATTCATATTTTTATCAGCTTCAAAAACAGTTTCCGGCAACATTTCCGCCAGCTCTCTAAACCGCTTTCCACTTTCCAAAAGCTTTTTTTCCACTTCTTTTTGTTTAGTTATATCAAATAAAGATACCACACTTTCAGATGTTCCGGGAATTTTGGTGATTTTGGCATAAATATTTCGAATATTTTCGTTGCCTCCCACAAAATGAAATTTCTCGTCAAACGAAACCATCTTGTCTGATGCTGTGCTCTCAAGAAAATATTTGTTTATACTCTCTATGTTTTCAGGTGAAACAAAATCGGTGAATTTGAAGTTTCCTTCGATTTCCCGACGTAGATAACCGCTTAGTTTTTCAAACTCAGTGTTGACCATCTTGACGGTGGTGTCTTGTCCGATAATAACCATTGCAGTTCCTGCATTTTCAAATACGCCCTGATACTTGATTTCACTTTTTTGATTCGCTTCTTTATCATATGTAGATTCCGCAATTCGTCCTAAAATATGAGCGATACCATCAACAAAAAGGGGTTTTTCTTTTAAAAATGGTTTTTCATCAATAATTTTTTGTTCTTGTTTATAGAAAACTTCAATAAAGCCGTCTTTTTTTCCACGAAATGTAATATTCGCAAAAATTTTCGTCTCGGATTCCATAAAACTTTTGTTTAAAAATATTTGATCCTGAAATTTAATACGAACGCCCGTAATTTCTGGATATTGCGTGGAATCGGCTATTAAGTTGGCAGCTTTTTGAAATAGATGATCCGGTTTTAAATCTTGATTTGTGATAATGTCCATAATTCCATAAAGACAACTAAACTCTTTGTTTCGTTCTTTTAATGCATGAAAAATTTCTTCGATTGTCATCTTTTGATATACTCTATTCTTATAAATCATATGTTGAATCTGATACTCGATGTTCAAATTTTTGTTAATTTGCACAACTCCGGCGCTGGAAAAAAAATTTGATCCTCGGAATATTCAGTGTATGCCTGTGGTCACTATTTTTTTCTTGCGTTTTGTTATTTTTTTCTGCATATTTTTTAATTTGAATTGCTTTTTCTGATAGTTATTTTAATAAATATAAACAATCTTATAACATTATCGAAGGGAACATTTCGAGTCCTTTTTCTACTTTTTACATTTGTTTTAGAATTGAAAGTAAGTTCATGTGTTGGAGTGCTTAAAATATGAAAAAAAAATTTTTTGTTTTACCGGCGTTTTTGATAATTTTATGTATTAGCCTTAGTGTCTTTGCAGAAACAATAACCACTGATCAAGCCCCATGTGCATATGTGCCTGAAAACATATATTCCTTTGCTCCCGTTATTGAAGGAACGACTATCAAGCACGATTTCATCGTTATAAATAAAGGCTCTGCTCCGTTAAACATCGAAAACGTGAGGACCGGGTGAGGTTGTGCCACTGTCTCTTATTCGAGACAGATTCCTCCCGGTGAGGAGGGAACGATTACAATCAAGGTGAATACCACCGGCTACGGTGGAAGAAAACTAAAAAAGTCGGCCCGGGTACAGACCAATGATCTTCAAAATCAGTATCTTTCGCTGATAATTGAAGGGGAGATTGAGAAATTTGCAACCATTAACCCACGGTATTTAAGACTTTATGGTGAAGTTGGAAAGCAGGTTTCCGGAAAAGTATCCATCGTTCCTTCGGAAAAATACCCGTTTAATATCGTAGAAGTCAAAGCTATTAATGGGAATCATATCAGCACGAAAGTGGAGAAACTTGAAGAACAAAAGGGTCAAGGATATATTTTGCTTGTAGAAAATACTCTTAAAGAGAGTGGTCACTATAACGATACCATTCAACTGAGAACAGATAATAATATCAGACCTTTTCTTTATGTGAAAGTATATGGTAATATTTTTGAAAGACCTCGGAAATAACCATAATAAAAAATTTAATGACATCAGAGTTGTTGCCTTTGACTGTGATGGGGTAATGTTTGATTCTACAAAAGCCAATAAAGCTTTTTACAATCAAATATTAAAGCACTTCGGAAGGCCTGAATTAACGCCTGAGCAGTTTGCATTTGCTCATATGCATACGTGTGACGCAGCGCTGGCATATCTTTTTCAGAATGCGGGCAATCTCGCTGCAGCTCAGGCCTATCGAAAAAAATTAAGTTACTTTCCATTTATTCAACATATGGAAATAGAGCCATATTTAAGGCCCCTTCTTGCTCGGCTTAGATCCCGATATAAGACAGCTATTGCCTCCAATCGCACCGATACAATGGAAACGGTGCTTAAAACTCATCAATTAAAAGACGATTTTGATCTGGTAGTCAGTGCTCTGGATGTCGAAAAAGCCAAACCTCATCCGGCTGCCCTTTTTAAAATTGTCGAGTATTTTCAGGTAAACAGTAGTCAGGTTCTGTATATCGGAGATTCCAAAGTTGATGAGCAGGCAGCAGCAGCAGCAGATATTCCTTTGGTGGCCTATAATAATCCCTCTTTATCGGCTCAATTACATATTGAGTCCTTGAAAGAATTAGAATTCGTTTTGTAATTTAATTTGTGATATGCTGTCGCTCGAGCAACTTATTTGTTTTTCCTGTAAATACTGAAAAGAAAGATCAGAATCGAAAATCCGACAAGCCATATTCCGATTTTGTCCCTGGGACAACTGATTTGAATTAATATACCCGAGATGAACATCGCCGATGCTGGTATGATCCAGGACAACCGGTCAACAGAAATCTGTAGTTTCTTGATTTTTTTCCTGTCCTCCGGGGAAAGGTAGGTTCTGACAGATAATTTTCCTTGTCTCATGATGGTCAAAACTCTATTTATTTGACCGGGCAGTTTCAGAAAGTGGTGCGCGATGGTTTCGATTTCCTGTTCCCACCCTCTCCATTTTTGCCGAATCTTTGATTTGGCAAAACGTTCAGCATACGGGATTGTTTTTGCCCATGGATCAAAATTCGGATCAAGATGCGTCGCAAGACCGGATAATATACCGACGGCTCTTAGAATAAACAGCATGTCCGCCTGAAATTGAAACGGCGCGTCGTAAATGACATCGCGGTACTCCTTGAGAAAAAAACGAACCTCTGAAACCGCAAGATCCCTGAATTGTCCCACCTGAACCCCCCACATGCGGTCAAAAAGAACTTCATGGATTTCTTCTATACGATCCAGATCTGTATTCGCAGCCAAAACACCCGCACTCACATAGGATTGAACAATTTTATGTGCATCACGGGTGCCGATTCCAATGGCATAATCCCGAAGAGCTGTTCGCAGTCTTTCCGGAATAATCGCCATCATTCCAAAATCGACAAATGCAATTTTAAATTCTCTGCCGGGTTGATATGGTACCGGATCGTCCGGCAAAAAGAATGAAATACCGGCGGCAATTTCTTCAGAAGTCGGCAAGGGGATGACAAACAAGTTTCCGGGATGTGGATCCACATGAACCCAAAAAGTTTCAAACACTTGCTGCATGTAGATATTATATAATTGGTCAGCCACGCGTGAACATTGTATCCCGGCAGCTTCGATTCTTTCAGTATCGCTGATTTTTATAAAATCAACGCATTCCATGGTAAGGGTTCGGGAGCCACTGTAATTCCAGTAAATTGTAGGGATATAAACATAGGGGTTGTCAGCAAGATCACGGGAGAGGCGTTCAGCGTTTTCACCCTCTGCTTTCAGATCCAATTCTCCCATGGTGATGGCAGTAAATTCATCAATAAGCCAATTTAAGTCTACCCGTTTCCTGATTCGCTTATAGAGGTTTAACCACCGGATAGCTTGACTGAGAGCAGCAAGGTCAGTCTCTACCAATAAACGAATGCTGGGACGCAGTAATTTCACAACCGCTGTTTTCCCATCATGAAGAACCACTCGATGAACCTGAGCCAAAGAAGCAGCACCCATGGCTTCTTCGGATATAAAAGCAAAAACTTCGTCGAACGGAAGCGTCAAATCGTTTTCCAGTTGAGGTTTAAATGCGGCTAATGGCTCAGCCGGTACGCTATCCTGGAGTCCTGCCAACTCGGAAGTCACTTCATGCGGAAGAATATCGACGCGGATACTTAAGAATTGTCCCAGCTTAATTAATACGCCGCCCATTTCTACAGCCAACTTTCGATATCGTTGTGCGATCGATTGCCAGCGGAACAGGGGATCGGTGCGAAAAAAACGAAGAAGTGGGATATTTAAAAAAATATCCCACCATAAAACGTGAAAAAAAATTTTAGCAAAAAACCACCGTATCTTTCGATAACGTGTGGTATCAATTGAAGCCGAATCCAGCATTCGTTTCCGGCCCAAATGTATTTCCTTTCCGGATTAAATCTAAAAAGCCGACGACCTGTTTCTATTCCATCTTATAGGAGGATAGCCGGCTTTAATTTCCTCCGATATGATAATAGTGTTGAGGTGTTTTTGTTACGATAAAATCTACGGCTTTCTTTATACAGATTCTAAGTGCTTTTTCTGTGGGTGTATTTTTCCATCCACCAAGACCACCCGCCAGCGCACCACTGCCTCCCCACCCACCAAGAAGTCCGCCAAGATTGACATCACTGGCTTCCCCCTCGACACTGGTAGCAGCGAGAATCCGGGAGGTGCGGGCATCGATAATTCTTACATCAATGGCCATATGAGCTTTCTTAAATCCTCCGGCAATGCTTCCAAGGACTTTTCCGCCCCAACCACCAACTCCTCCACCGCCGCCGGAAGCAGCACCCTCAAATTCCGTTACGGCACCAACTACCAGCAATTCGGCACCTTCAATTTCTCCGATGGCAGCAGCGGTATCCTCGCGGACCCGTCCAGATGCACCTAAATCCTGTTCACTGAGGACGGTATCAAGCGTCTGCCGTTCAAGAACAATGTAACGGTTCGTATTAAACAATGCGGTCGTTAGCTGATCAGCCATACCGTCACCGATCTCTCCGGTCCACCATCCTTTTCCGGTCTTGTCCTTGAACTGGGCAACAGCAACCCGGGCCTTCGGACCGTTATAGGACTCGGCCTGTGCCTCATCGATAGTAGGACTTCCCTGACCCTCGGTGATATTTGTTGTGGTTCCCGTAGATAAACAACCTGAAAGAATCCCTCCGAGAAACATAATGGCTAGACTGAATCGCAAGATAACTGTTTTATTCATTTTCCCCCCATTTCTAAATTTGTTTTCAACTTTTATCCCGAAACTATTAACGCGCCATATAGATTACAAAAACTTAAAAGTAGTAAATGAATGGACTTATAAAAATTAAAGCAAAAGTATCCCAAAGTAGATTCAATATGTCAATTTAAAAAAGCAGTGGATGTAAGAAGAAGCCTGAGAAACGGGTGCCTGCCATCAATCCCAGAAGACTCGGGCTTGCCCAGCAGTTTCTTCTGGTGATGAAAAGGTGGCCATGTCACCAAGCATCACCTCGAAACCGCTGTGATCGTTTCGGGTCCAGGCGTCATAATTGGACCGCACAACAAAACGACAGGTAAGTTCAAGAAAGGAGTTTTCATCCTCTATCGACAGTATTCCCAGATTGTACCCGTTCCTGCAAAGACTTCGATAAAACTTCTGAGTATTCACTATCCCGATGGCAAGGTCGTCAAGGTGGTTGTCCTCGAGCCGGGTCATCGAAAAATGCCCTGGAAGTATCGCCCATATTTCATAAAAGCCCTCCGGCGCAAAGGAAGCGATCCATTCCCACCCGCCTGTTTTGCCGATATATCGCAAGCCGGCTTGTTTTTCAATGTCAAGATAGTCTGAAAAAATATGTCTACCGGTTTTCTGGTAATATTCGGCAGAGCGTTTTTCCAAAAAACGGTGAAAATTGGCCGGCACTGAGTCCGCCTGGATCTGAAGATGTGGATGGATCAGAGAACCTCCGGCTGATGGTAAATGGTTTTGTGTAATTGCCATATAGCGACAGACAGGATCAACATGAAAGATATTGCGCAAATATCGGCTGCAATTTTTGAAGCTATTGGCATACGATGAAGCCGTTGCCGTACCGATTTCCACAAAATGTATATCATCAAACAAACTGACTGCTGAATAGCTTCCGTATGGGAAAAGATTTGGAAATAACAGTGATTTGCCGTAAGAAAGACGCCCCTGTTGAGAAATGCGTTGATGAATCATTGGGGTTTTTGAAAAAACATACGGTTTGCAAAACGGACAATCGACACTTTTGTCAGCGTCGGGAGGCGGTGACGGCAATCGTTGGGTTCCGGCCTCTTTTTCCTCGGCACGGGCATAAGTGATCCGGCAGGTTCTTCCGGTAATCGGGTTGGTTCGAATTTCAATTTGTTTTTCCACTGCTTTTCCTGAAGCCTCCAAAAATGCAGCGGTGATCACTTTTCTATCAAACACTAACGAAGTAACATTTTTTCCCATACATCTTTTACCGAAACTTATTTGGACGGCATCAACACTGGCAGGATTTCCCCCCGCAACCACAACTGCATATTCGACAACCACCACAGGCATTTATTTCAGCCATCGCCTTGATGATTTCCCGGTTTTCGGCTTGAACAACTTTTACGATTTTAGCTTTCAGATATAAATGATCCTGTCCGTTAGGAATTTGCAGATCCGGAAGCTGTAAATGCTGGAAAGTCTCACCAAAACGATCTGCTGATAAACTTAAGGCGACAGTATCCCCTTCATTTTTATCCACTATTTCGTATTCAAAAGGTGTTAATCCTTCGGAAGCCACACCAAAAATAAACTCTATTGTCGAAAATTCCGGAACCAGATCGTCTAAGTCATTTTTAGTTCCGGCACTGTACTTTAGGGTAATTTTTTTTAAATTACCGACCTGATGTTTGGATATTTCTGTTTCAGACATCATATTTTCTCCGTTTAAATTACCTTAATAGCCTTACGAGAGGGTAACAGAGCCTCTTTTGGTTTTTTTTAAAAGGCCCTGATACCGTTTTACTCGATGTTCAAGTTTTATCTTATTTAAATGGATCCCAACGGACTGTCAGCTTTTCATAGGATGGAGGAAATTGTTGCAAAAATTCATCGTAATAATACAGTTCTTTAAAGGTTGAAAAAGGAAGTCCATAAGAGGCTTTTGGTCTGTGCCTGATTTCATCCGGATCAAGCTTTTGGGCAACCATGGCGTCCATGACATCATCCATGCCGGTTCCCATGGCGAATCGCAATTTCTCACGGTTGGCTATTTTTTCCGGTAAAAAGTCCCTGAATGCCTCTCTTAACACAAACTTTTCAGTCTGTTTATCGCCATAAATTTTCCAATCCATAGGAATTTTTTGACTAAAGGCTACGACCCGGGTATCCAAAAAAGGCGTTTTATACTGTACACCATTGGCCAGCCAGGCACGATCCAAACGTCTTAGAGCAGTGTTATAGGCAATCTCCACTAACTTTTGGGCAATTCGTTCCCGCTGTTCAGGAGTCTTCACTTTCGGGTTTTTGAGAACCATCCGATATCCTCCGAAAAGCTCATCAGCCCCTTCTCCTACCAGCACGGCATTGGAATATTCCTTAACCGCCCTGGAAACAAAATAGTTGGATATAATTCCGGAAATACAGTCTTCATCAAAGCTTTCCAGATACCATACTGCCCTTGGAATAAATTCTTCGATCTCTTCATCCGTAATGGAACAAATATGATGCTCCATGCCTAAAAAATCCGCCATTAATTTGGCATTTTCCAGGTCGGGTCCTGGTGCACTTTCAACCGAACCGGTAAAAAGATGAATTTTGGGATTAAATTCCTTGGCAATGGCAGCTACAATGGAACTATCCAGCCCGCCACTTAAAGAAATGGCGTATACATCATCCATTCTTATTTTAACAGCTTCGATCAGCAGATCTCTGAGTTTTTTAGCGGCATCCTTAAGATCTGCGGGTTCCGGAACTTCGGGTACAAAGGCATCGAAAGGTTTCAACCCTTTCCGGCTACTGAAAATATGACCCGGGGGCAGTTCCTCTACACCAAATTGAACATAATCCTTCAGTCCTTTCATTTCAGAACTAAAATAAAAAACATCGCCGTTAAATCCATAAAACAGCGGGCGTGCACCCACATGATCCCTGGCGAGAATTACCTCCTCGTCTCTTTCAATAACCGCGCAAGAAAAACTTCCGTCCATTTTTGAGAAGCATTTTTTTTCATACTTTTCATAAAGATCCCGAAAAACAGAAATATCCGACTGACCAGTAGGTCGCTCATTAAATATTTTTCCATCATAAAGAATATATGGTGTCTCTTCCAAAGAATAACAAAAAGTTCTCTCCGGTGCGAGATTGATTTCGTTGATTCCCATTGCGCCTCTGTCATCGGGCAATGATCGGATCATCCGGTTATCCGGTCCTCGATGTCGCATCAACGATAACATCTTGCTCATTTGTCTTGCGGAATTAAAATCGATTTTGCCATGCTGAGATATTATTCCAGCTATACAAGCCATGGTAAGTCTCCTTTCTGTTAAATTGATGATAAGAGAAAAATTGACACCGGAGAGCAGGGACAAAAACAGGCAATACACAACCCACTACAATGTCGGATCAAAAATCATGAAACCCCAACAGTTCTAATTTTGACTCAAACATCAAGATTCGATATTGGACATTAATAATCACTATCGAATATGTTGCATTTGGGGTGTATTCGATTTCGGTCCCGACCCCGATTCCGATAGCGAATCCATCATTTCATGTGATTGTCATAATTAGAATTGCTGATGAAACCCGGTCTGTAGTTGATTGTTTTTTCCCTCTATTGATTTAAAATAATAAGGCTATTCAAGTTTACCAATGCAGGTTAATGATTTCCTGCTTGACCTCCAGGATCTGTTTTTGAAGCCTGTTTATATTAGCCTTAAGCTGTTGTTGCTTACAAATTTTTTTTCTATATTGACTATTTAACTTT
>JAGYNR010000180.1 GCA_018399715.1 Desulfobacterales bacterium
ATGCAATCGTGGATGGGATCCGATTTTACCAACGACGATCTGGTGAATGAGTCTTCTTTGGTACAAGACTACACCAGCGAACTTCTGGGAAATGACACGATCCGCGGGTATGCATGCTACAAAATTGATCTCACTCCTAAATCAGACGCCCCGGTAGTGTGGGGAAAAATTCTCATGTGGGTCTCAAAAGAACAGTACTACTGGCTAAAAGGTGAATATTACGATGAAGAAAAGAATCTGGTAAATACTGAAATTCTTTCCGATATAAAACAGATGGATGACCGGAAGATGCCCACTCGCCTGGAAATGATGCCAGCCGACAAAGAAGGCCATAAAACGATTCTGATTTTCAATGAAATTGAATTTAACATCGATATGGATGAGTCGTTCTTTTCACAACAGAATATGAGGAGGATAAGATGAAGACCAATATTAAACTTGCCTGGAGAAATTTATGGAGAAACCGGCGGCGTACCCTAATTGCCATTTCTTCTATCATTTTCAGTGTATTGCTGGCATCGTGGATGCGGTCGATGCAGGAAGGCTCTTATTCGAGCATGATTGACAATGTAGTACAATATTATTCGGGGTACCTGCAGGTTCAGGATACTGCTTTCTGGGATGAACGGACGCTTGAAAATGGCATGGAAGTATCGCCCGGACTTAAAAATAAAATCGAAAAGATTCCTGATGTGAACCTTGTTTCGCACCGGCTTGAATCCTATGCCCTGGCCGCCAACCACGAGCATAGCAAACCGGCCATGATCCTGGGCATTGAACCGAAAGAAGAGGACAGCATAACGCACATTTCAGAAAAAATAACAAAAGGGTCTTTTCTCAAAGCCGGCGACGATGGGGTGATCCTGGCAAAAGGGCTGGCCGGTTTCTTAAATCTGGACGTAGGCGATACGCTGGTCATGATCGGACAAGGATACCATGGAATCAGTGCCAATGGTCTTTTTAAAGTAAAAGGGATACTGGATCATCCCAATCAGCAATTCAACAAACGTCTCGTATTCATGGATTTAAAAACCGCGCGGGACTTTTATTCTGCTTACGGAATATCAACCGCGCTTGTAGTGATGACAGACGATCATTACAAAGTAAAAGACCTCCAAGAAAAAATCGGGGACATCTTACCGCCCCAATACACGGTAATGACATGGATTGAAATGCAACCCGAAGTGGAGCAACTCATACAAAGCGATCGTGCAGGAGGAATCATTATGCTTGGCATCCTTTATGTGGTCATTGCATTTGGCATGTTCAGCGTAATTATGATGATGGTAAAAGAAAGGCAACGCGAATTCGGAGTAACCCACGCCATCGGGATGAAAAAAAGAAAACTTTCTGCCATTGTCTTTTTTGAAACCATTTTCATTGGCATTGCCGGTTGTGCAACGGGCTTACTAATCAGTTATTTATTTTGCCTCTACTTCTACCACAATCCTTTACCCCTCACCGGGGAAACAGGAACTGCCATGGCCCAGTACGGAATGGAACCTTACATGTTTTTTTCGCTCAAACCTTCGTTGTTTTATAACCAGATGATCCTCGTCTTTTTTATCAGTGTTTTTATTTCCGTGTTCCCGGTTTCCAATATATTCCGTTTAAAAATCACGAAAGCATTGCGGGCATAACAACTTAAAATTCTGTAATTATGATAGGATCAATCGCATGGAGAAACGTATGGAGAAACAAACAACGCAGCATTATAATGATCGTGGCCATAGCCCTGGGTTTATTTGCAGGGGTATTTACCATGGCATTTATGCAGGGAGCTGTGGATGCACGGATTGAATCCGCCACCCGTACAGAACTGGCTCACCTGCAAATTCACGCACCCCGTTTTTCCGAAAACAACAACATTGCATATCAAATTTCCAACACGGAAGAAAGGACTCGTAAAATTGAATCGCTGGACTCTGTCAGAGCTGCCAGCAGACGATTAATTGCCGAACCGTTTATCATGGCCGCTCATGGAACCGGCGGAGGAAAACTCATCGGGGTTGAACCCGCAAAAGAGAAAGAAGTTACGGACATTTGGAAACATGTAATTGACGGGACTTACCTCAAAAAAACAAGCCGCATGCCCCCGGTCCTTCTCGGTGAAAAACTGGCCAAAAAGTTGCGTTTAAAGGTAGGGACACGAATAAATATGCAAATGGTTGACCTCCATGGTAACCTGTCTGCAAAAGGATACCGGGTCGGCGGGATATACCGGACCACAAATACCCGTTACGACGAATCCACCTTGTTTGTCAGGTACAGCGATCTGAAAGACCAATTGGGAACGGGCCCGGGGAAAGCACATGAAATTGCTGTTATACTTGAAGAGGGCGATTGGGCGGAAGAGGTTAAGACTTCCATCCAACAAATTGCCGGCGATAACACTGTGCAAACCTGGAAAGAACTCAGCCCTGAAATGTCGCTCCTGACCAATTCGATGGATCAGTATATGTACGTTTTTATTCTAATCATTCTGCTGGCTTTGTGCTTCGGAATTATCAACACTATGCTAATGGCTGTACTCGAACGCATTAAAGAAATCGGAATGCTTATGGCCATCGGAATGAACAAACGGAAAATTTTTATGATGATAATCCTTGAAACTGTCTTACTAACCATGACCGGCGGGGTCATTGGTATTCTTATCGGTTCGGGGATAACAAAAATATTCGAAACAAACCCCATCAACCTTTCCATGTTTGCCGAAGGACTCGAAAGTTATGGTTTTGCCGCGAAGGTTTACACTTCGCTGGAAAGCAAAACGCTTGTTATTATAGCCTTGCTGGTGGTAATTACCGCAATTCTGTCAGCGATTTATCCTGCCCGGAAGGCATTGAAACTGAATCCGGCGGAGGCAACAAGAACAGAGTAAGTGAATCAAAAAATTTTTAAACAGAT
>JAGYNR010000181.1 GCA_018399715.1 Desulfobacterales bacterium
GGGATGCACGGCCCATACCAGGGGCATGTCTTGAGCCGCTTCGTTGATCAGAAAATTCAGAATAGGTTCCAGCGTCTCCCGCTGATCCACATTTGAAGGCCGGTGCATGGTCATCAGAGCAAAACATTCAAGTTTATCTGAAGGCGGATTGGGCTGACCGGACAAAACATTTTCCCGAATGATCGTTTCTATTGATAATTTTTTCGCCTTATTCCGCTGGGCTTCCAGGGTATCAATCATGATGTTACCCACAAATTTGATCCGGCTCTCGGAAACGCCTTCTTTACGCAAATTCTCAGAAGAAATTTCATCCGGGGTCAGCAACAGGTCCGACACTCTGTCCGTAACCAATCGGTTGATCTCCTCAGGCATAGTCATATCCCCGGAGCGCAAACCCGCTTCGATATGACAGCATTTCACCCATTCTTTTTTGGCGGTCACCGAGCAGGCCAGCGTAGCATTCACATCCCCCACCACCACGACCCAATCCGGCTTTTCAGCTTGAAGCACCTTTTCAAATCTAATCATGGTCGGCCCGACCTGCTCCGCATGCGAGCCGGAACCAACCCCCAGATTAATATCAGCTTCCGGGATATCCAGCGTCTCAAAAAAAGCCCGGGACATCTTATCATCATAATGCTGGCCGGTATGGACCAACAAGTGATTGATGCCGGAGTTGCCCGCTTTGTTATGCGCCTCTACAGCCCGAATAAATGGTGCGATTTTCATGAAATTGGGCCGAGCCCCCACCACAGATATAATTTTCATTGACCGCCTTATTTCCCTTTAAGCCGCGTTAATCACTTGTTCCAGTTTTTCCAGCACCTCGGATTTAACCGCTTTGCTCCGGTCGATACTGCCGACCCGCCGCCGCATCTGTGGAAGATGATTCACGATTTTTTCCGGATCGCGGGAAAAAAACGTCCAGCCTTTTTCAATCATGGATTGATCCACGCTGAGCAGCTCTTTTCCCGCATAAAAAGACACGGCCGGCACACCCAGACAGGCGGCTTCCCGGGCAAAAGTGCCGGCGCCGGTTAATACCGCATCCGCAAAATAGCAGGCATCGAGCCCGTTGACCGGGGCAGACGGTATGTGGACGTTTTTCAGTCCATTAGCATATTCCCTGTCAAACGCATACCGGGGCAGATACAACACATTATATCCCTTGCCGGTCAGAAGTTTCAGCAATTCCGGCGTAATGCTGTGCACATTTCCGTTAGGGATATAATTGGCCTGGATATTTTCAGGACGCACCAGGACATAATTATCAAACGGCAGCTCCAAAAAAAATCGTTGATCCGGCTGGTAATCGGCAATATAAATATCCTCTTTATAGCCGTTGTACTGGTGTAGCTTTTCTTTTTTTTATGCCCTGTTTTATTAAAATTGTTATATCAATTGCAGAAGGGAAAAAACAAAAGTCAACAAACCGACTGTAGGTCCACTGCCTGGCCTGATCATTGTCGCCAAACGCAATGGCGCATTCTCTCTTTAACCATGATGTCCAAATGGCACTTTCACTGCCGTTGGATATGGATACATCAAAATTCGGCGCCTGTTGATAAACTGCCAATGTCCGCATTGCCAGACCTGAGATTTTACCAAAATAATTTTTTCCATGATGCCCGCCCACAGTTTTAAATGACGAACCCAAGTGGTCTTTTAACAAACGGGTGGTTTCAGAAAACTCCCGTGCGGTGAACTCAAATGTGTAAGCGTCTTTGCGCTGCTTAAGCCCCCTGTACAAGGCCAGCTGAAAGTGCACATGTGGCGTATTGGTAATATCAAACCATATTTTTTTCATTTTATCGGCTGCGCCATCTCAAGAGCAATAATGTTAACATTTTTCTGAAAGGGGCCGGATCCGCCTGGGATTTAACGGCATACACCATTTTTGACCCCAGGCTTTTACGATAGTCTGAATAACCCAAATGGCCCTGAATCATATATCTCACTGAATAGATCATATCCGTCCAGAAGTTGCGCTAATATAGATCCTTTTCATACGAAACCGGGTATGCCGTCCACGCAAAAGGCGGCATAGGACAGGGTAAGGTTGGTCCCGTCATCCGGGATCAGTTCCTGTGTCATGGCCTTATTGGCCCGGTAGGCCAGAAAGAGCGCGGAACGGCATGAGTTGGTGATCAGAATATATTTTTTTCCGGTGATTCTGGAAAAATATGATTTTATCTTGTTTTCGGCTGCTTGACCGGACATCAACAAGGATGTCAGAAAATCAGACACCCTGAGATTTGGGCTGGCGTAAGGTATTTTCATCGATGCTTCAGAAACTGGAATAAGTCAAAGCGGTAATGCCTGTGCAGCACATCCCGATAAACGATTTTCAGCACGCAAAAAAGAGATCAAATTCCACGATCAACAGAAAGTTTCAGAACTTTACCCGCTGTGATCATCCCTACCGAGCTTCTTTCCGTTCCAATAAGCTAAGCCTGACCCCGGCCTTTTTTCAGGCTGCAACCAATGAACGGACAGTTAACACATCATTTTCAGTCAACGGGTCAATTGCCGATTCAGCTACTGATATGACGGTTAGGGTATCCCCAAGTGCATTAAAAACTTCCAAGGTATAGCCATCTTCACCATCAGAAACAGGATGATGTTCGACAATAGTAGCAATATCACCCTTTTTTAATTTTTTATCAGGAAAATCTTTTGCCAACACAACTTCTTCGAATAATATAGGTTTCATTGCTTATCTCCTTTTGTCAGGATACATGGTGATAAACTTTGTGATGCCTGTCGCAATCTCAGTCATCCAGATTGTACATACTTTCAGGCTGTTTCCATTAGGGCCACTTATTTCATCTCTGATTTCGTAAATCTGACCATATTCCGAATTCTCAA
>JAGYNR010000182.1 GCA_018399715.1 Desulfobacterales bacterium
ATGAGCCAATGAGAAGACGCCGGGAGGATAAATACCACGTCCAAAGCCTTTCACGTGGTAGCAGTATTTCATGGCGTCCCGACCAATGATCTTGGCCAGAGAGTACATCCCTTCGGCAATGATATTCCCAAAACCTTCACGCAGCACTGTTTTATGAATCAACTCCACCTGATCTTCGGCCTTTTCCCAAGAGAGATCCAGACCACCGGTAATCCTGTCATTGATGATACCGCAGTTGTATAAATCTTTGGCCAGAGCAATGGGGTTACCCAAGGCAATGACATCCACTCCGTAGGCATCGCAAAGGTTTTCCATCTCCATAATAGAAACAGGGTCAAATATACCACAGTTGGTGCCAAGACAATAAATCGCTTCATACTCTAAAGCCTGACCTACCTCTCCTTTCCGGAAACCCTCCGGGATTTTGTAAACATTTTTGCATTTAACATGGCAGGTCGAACATCCCGTACGTCCGACTTCATATGCTTTCCAGGCCTCCGGACGAAGCGCTGAAGGAACTTCATCGCCGGAAAGTACCCTGGCTGAATTGTGAGAGCCGGGAAACCAGTGGGTCACACCGTAGTGGGAACCGTATACCGATGCGACATTTCGCTGCACCCCGTCCCGGGTCAAGAACCGCTTGTCTTCCCGGCTAAGGAACACATAGCCACTCCGGTCGAAAAGTTCGGGCCGTCCGGTGCCCTTGATCACGATAGCTTTCAGGTTTTTGGAACCCCATACGGCTCCGCTGCCCCGCGCAGCCGAGGCGTATTTATCCACAATGGTGGAGGCCTGACGTACAAGATTTTCCCCGGCCTGACCGATACAGGCAACGCATACACCTTTTCCATGGCGACCGACAAGTGTATCGGTAGTGGCCCAGGTAATAAGTCCCCACAGATCTCCGGCATTATGGATTGCAACATTGCCGTCTTCAATCAGCAGATAGACCGGTTTTTGCGATGTACCCGATATCACGATTTGATCATACCCGGCCCGCTTCATGACAGTTGCGATAGCGCCGCCGACATTTCATCCCCCAGTATGCCGCTATAGGGGGACAGAGTACTGACATGAAGGCGGCTGGATAGTCCCAGTGGCGTGGCTGTTAATATGCCGGGAGCAAAACAGAGAAGGTTCTCAGGGCCAAGAGGATCAATGTCAGGCCCCACGCTGTCGAAAAGCCTTTTTGAATTGAGGCCGCGGCCTCCCAGAAAGTCTCTGGCTAAATCAGGGCTCAGGGGACTTTTTTTGAAGGTCTGGCGGGTCAGGTCAACATCCAGAACGGTTCCACACCATCCAAACATAACCACCTCCCGGGTAAACAGGTTTTTCATGAACCTTTATGTCTTCTTTGGCTCATCAATGATATCTACATTATTTCTAATTTCACCTAATCAAATATCTCCGTGAGAATACAATACAGAATCTCCAAAAGGGTATCTTCCAGTTTGACAAGCATAAAATGGAGAGTGCAACGCTTATTTTTCCTGATATAAAAACTGTTAAAACAATAGAACCTGATGGTACGCCTTTTAGCTCCAGAATGATAAATTCCATCAATATTTTTAATTATTTAAATTTTTTATAAAAAAATAATATTCATCTTTTTTTTATATGTCAAAAATTAAGATATGTTTGGGTGGATGCAACAACGTAGGCAGATCAAAAGACAATCAAGAAGGTAGCATTATTGTTTTCCGCAACCCTAATAGGAGAAAAAATGGCAAAGTGTCCTGTATGTAATTCAAGAAAATGAAATCTATCGTATTATAAAATAACGTTTCCAAAATTTTTAACGCTCAGTTTAGAGAAGAAGAAACCCGGCGGTTTACGTTAAATTTTGTGGAAATCGGTAGGGGCATAGACCCGCTGATTACCCGTGACGTCCGCCTATAAAAATATTCGACATAGCATGGATACCGTGTTATCGTCCTTGTATGATACGATCATTAACTCAGGTAGCCGACGCATCCGGGAAAAATGTTGATGGAGGTATTTTTGGCTCCAATATCAATGGACAATGATATTTAAAAAATGTTTATAAACAGAAAACGAATAGAAAACGAGTGGCAGATATCCTTTGATGATCCATCCGGGAGCAAACATTATGTCATCCGAACAACACCGTTTTTGTTGGGCAGCGACAAGAGGTGTGAAGTTGTGATCGATGATCCGTCCATTGCGGAAGAACATATCATATTTGCGCTGGATGACGGAAAACGGGAAATTTTGGTCGGTAACTTAGCCGAAGGCTTTGGAAAAACCGCACTCATTGAAGGAAAACCATTTGTTGAGAAAACGTTTAAAAAAGGTCAGAAAAAAAAGATCCATATTCAAGCGGGCAGCATTGATCTGTTCCTGTACGATGGCCCTGTAGAAAAAGATGTCGGTCAATATAAAGACACACCTGGCAAAAAAGAGCAACCCAAATGGTACTATGTCCATGAGGGAATAAAATACGGGCCTTTATCAAAAGCGGAATTAATTCACGCTGCCCGGGAAAATCATCTGTTGCCCGATGATGATACCTGGCACTCCGGGATTGATTATCGAATGAAGGCGCGAGAAGTACCGGAGCTTTTTTTGTCAATGCCCGGCAGTATGACAGATCGGGATGTTGCTGAAAATGACAGCCGGTGGTTCTCTGATGGCCGTTTTTTTTGTCCATACTGCTGGACCTGGTTTAACCCCGAAGAGATCCTGTTTATTTCCAGACACCCGGATCTGTTAGCTCATGATCCGGTATTGGGGTCGCAGGATCAGTTGCGGTTTTTGCCCAGGCGGGTGCGTCCGATACAATGCGCATTGGATTCCATGGGTCAAAAATGCACGGATATG
>JAGYNR010000183.1 GCA_018399715.1 Desulfobacterales bacterium
GTACAACTCATTAAGAGAGCGGGTAGTGAGTAAAAATCCTATAAAACTCGATGTTCAAGTTTTTGTTAATTTGCCCAACTCCGGCGTTGGAAAAAAATATATCCGTCAACAGTTACCTACACGTCGGAAAAAAAGACTTGGCTGGATTACGGATTTTTTTAAACAAATGTCAAAAGAAAATATTTTAAAAACACTAATTCTAAAGAATCGAATTCCGTCACCTATCTTTTCTGGCCATTATCTGCCATGTATCTGGCAAAAAAGAAAGAAATAACAATGGCCAGGATTGGCGTTAAAAAAAGAGCAACTGCAAGAAACCCCATCACCTCACGTCAGTTATAATAGCGTATTTTCTGCAAAAGGAATCGAGGGTAACTGTTTTTTCTGTTTGGGGAACCATTGTGGCAATGACATTTGCCAGAATAAACGCCTCATGGGTTAAATAGGTTTTTAATTTTTCTTTTAACCGGTATTCCAGAATAAACCCTACAGCGGTCATTCCTGTCAGAAGAACAATAGTAAAGGTATGAAGCGCAAGCGCTTCGGCCAGAACAGTAACCAGCGCGGAGAAAGGGTCAAGGGGAACAATTCCTTTACCGACTGTCATCATAATTTTTTTGCTGTAGGTGAGCGCCCCGGCCCCGATAATGCTTCCCACGATGGCCTGTGACGCGGAGGCCGGAAGCGCTAAAATGGTAAGGAGGGTCATATGGTAATGGCAGCGGCCAGCGTACAGCAAAATGCCTCAAGGGTAACTAAGCGGGAGAGATCTCCAACCGTCTGCATACATTTGGAGCCTTCCAGAACGGCACCTATCATGACAAAAACGACTGTCATCCATATGGCGGTGCGGTATTTAACGATCCCGGTAGCGACACCGGTTCCGAAGATATTTGCAAGAGTCATTGGCACCCAGGCTCCAGCCCAAAAAAATGCCGCTTGAAACCTTCCTTAGATAGGGCAAAAACGCACCTTCGTAGATATTGGAAATAATCTCACGCCGGATCGTGTCTCCTTCTCTTTCCATGTCAATCACAGCCCGCATTAATTTCCAGTTTTTTTCCTGCAAAGCGGTGCTGAAAGTCTCGCAGGCAGTGCATAGCAAATGAATATGCCGCTTGATGGTATCGATAACGGTTTGCTCTTTTTTCCCTATCGATAGTATTTTTTTAAGAAACCTGACTCCCTCTTTCTTTCATGGCATACCCTACCCTCTTGCTCTCACGATGAGCGAGCCGGCCATGATATCAATCAAAGAGATAACGCCGAATATCTTGCCGCCTTTACATACAAAAAGTCTCGCAATATCGGATTCTACCATCATTGAGGCAGCATTATACAGATCAACATCTTCCTCTAAGCACATTATAGAGCTGGACGCAATTTCTGAAATTTTTACATTCATTCTGAAAATTTAACCAGCAAGGAGCGTATCCGTCGATCCACCATTTTTTCTATCGCGTCATAAACCGACTTGTCTCCATCGACAAATTCAATTTTTGTTGTCATTAATTCTTTTACATTCATATTTTCCTTCGTAACATCTGGCATGTTGTCATTTTGACGGAAACGGCAATCCGTTTATCATAATCTTATCAAATGCCGCTTCCACAAGACAAACAGTAAACGGCGTGAGAAAGGTAAAAACAGCGCCTGTGATATAATGAAGGCAGGAAAAATTTATGACCGGGAATTGTTAGCTTCGAAAATATAGCTGAAAAGGCTTGTCATTTTAATATTGCCCGCCGCTTATGGGGCCGGCGGGCAATGAGGGATTGTACGGCCGCCCACATTCCCATGGGCGGACACCCAATCATCAACCATCAATCATCAAATCATCAACCATCAATCATCAAATCATCAACCATCAATCATCAAATCATCAATCATCAATCATCAATCATCAATCCAAAAGGGGATCAGTCTCTCGGCGTGGATTACTCGCCCTGTACACCTTTAGCAATGCGATCGCCGATTTCTTTATCAATATTGCGCCAGTATTGAAGCGCTCTTTGTAACACAGGCTCGGTGACACCTTGTTTGAGATGTCCGACGACATTGGATACCAGCAGATCACGCTTTTCATCATTCATGACCTCCCGCACGAGGGTGCCGGGCTGCCCCCAATCGTCATCGTCTTTACGCTTGGTGTAGGCCGCACGCATAAAATCACCGTTGGCACTCCAGATGGCCTGTTCAGGATAGCGATTGGCGTCAGCTTTGGGGCCTCCCTTTGAGTTCGGTACGTACACCGGATCGGTCACATTGTCCATGCGCATCGCACCGCCTTTGCTGTAGCTATGAACCGGGCTTTTCGGCCGGTTGACCGGGATCTGTTTGTAGTTGACCCCTAGGCGGGCCCGGTGGGCGTCAGCATAGGAAACCAGACGGGCCAGTAACATTTTGTCCGGACTAGGACCGATTCCGGAAACGAGGTTATTCGGTTCGAACGCCGCCTGCTCGATCTCGGTGTGAAAATCGTTTGGATTGCGATTCAGGGTCAGCCGGCCGACCTCATGCACCGGATAGTCGCTGTGGGGCCAGACCTTGGTCAGGTCGAAGGGGTTGAAACGATACGTTTTAGCTTCCTCAAAAGGCATGATCTGCACCTTCAGCGTCCAGCTCGGATAGTCTCCCCGATTGATCGCCTCGAACAGATCGCGGCGGTGATAGTCAGCATCCTCGCCGGCAATCCGATCAGCCTCCGCCTGAGTAAGACATTGAATACCCTGATCGGTCTTGAAATGGTATTTCACCCAGAAACGTTCACCTTTGGCGTTAACCCACATATAAGTATGGCTCGTGTAGCCATTCATATGCCGATAGTTCTTTGGAACTCC
>JAGYNR010000184.1 GCA_018399715.1 Desulfobacterales bacterium
AATAACCAGTCTTTTTTTTGGTTTTTTTTTGAATCGGGAGATTCAGCTTTTCAAACAAAATTTTTCCAAGCTGCTGGGAGGAATTGATATTAAACTGATCTCCGGCAAGGGTGTAAATATCATTTTCGATTTGTTCCAATTGATGTTCAAAAGTCTTGGAAAGAATTTTCAGCTTTTCCACATCCACGCGTACCCCTCTTTTTTCCATACGAACCAGAACGGGGATAAGGGGAATTTCCACGGTTTCAAACAGTTCATCAAGACCGATTTGTTCTAACCGTTTTTTTAGAATCCGGGCGGCCATCAACGTAATATCGGCATCTTCACAGGCGTAAAAAAAAGCCTTTTCCACCGGAACATGGTCAAATCCCACTGCATTTTTTCCTTTTCCGGCGACATCTTCGAATGTAATGGTTTTGTAATTAAGAAAATCCATGGCGATTTGATCTAAATTGTGGGCGCGCTTGGAGGGATTGATCAGGTAAGAGGCCACCATGGTATCAAAGGAAACCCCTTGCAAAAAAGCGCCGTGACGTTCCAGTACCAGCCAGTCATACTTGATATTCTGCCCGACTTTTTTAATCTCCGGGTTTTCCAAAACGGCTTTCAGATAATTTAAAACCTGCGTATATTCCAGTTGCAGTTGAGTATCGCGATGCGCAACCGGTACGTAGAAAGCTTCATGGGAGGCTACAGAAAATGACAACCCGACCAGATCAGCTTTCATAGGGCTTTGCGATGTCGTTTCGGTATCCAGAGCAAAAGTGACTGATTTTTCCAGCAGAGTTTTAAGGGCTTTTAAAGAATCCATATTATCGACAACCTGGTAGTTTTTTTTCTCCCTTTCGGTGGAAGACTGCGAAAAATCTTTTTGAAGCTGCTGAAATTCCAGACTTCTAAATAGTTTGGATAGCTTTCCGGTATCCGGAGCTTGCCGCTTGAAAGCGCCGGCGTCAAATTCAATGGGTGCTTTAGTTTCAATAAGCACCAGGTCCCTGCTTAGATATGCCTGATGTTTATGTTCCAGAAGGTTTTGTTTTTGTTTTGGTTTGGTGATCGTATCTACCTGATTGTACAGGGTGTCCATGTTACGATGGGTTTTAATCAGGTTCAGTGCTGTTTTCATTCCAACACCAGGAACGCCTGGGATATTATCCGAGGTATCTCCCGAAAGACCCATCACATCTACCATCTGCCAAGGTTCGATACCATAGGTCTCGCGAATGGTTTCAGCGGTGATTTCCTTGTCTTTCATGGGATCCCATATCGTTGTGTTGTCGGTTACCAGTTGCATAAAATCTTTGTCACCGGTAATCATGACAACGAAGAAACCTTCATCTTCAGCTTTTCGGGCTAATGTTCCAATCAGGTCGTCTGCTTCATATCCTTTTTTTTCCATCGTGGCGATATTGAAACCGTTGATAATTTCTTTAATGTAAGGAATTTGCACCAGGAGATCTTCGGGTATGGATGGCCGGTTGGCCTTGTAGGCTTCATAACGTTCGTGGCGAAAGGTAGGCGCCCTGGCATCAAATAAAATTACCAGGTATTCAGGAGATTTGTCTTCTAAGAGCTTGATCAGCATACGGGTAAACCCAAATGTTGCATTGGTGGGAAGTCCCTCTGAGGTTGCAAGTCCTCTGATGGCATGGTAGGCGCGATGAATATAGCTGCTGCCGTCGACCAGATAGATGGTTTTTTCTTCTTTTCCCTCCGTTTTTTTCTCCATTTGCGCCCTTTCTGTTTAGCCGAACAACAGCCTTGCCTTAAAAATAAAAAAAATATATTAAATTGTAAGACAAATTGCTATATTTTTTGTTATTAACATGAATTACTTCAAACAACAAGTAAACCTGAACGATGACTTCAAAAAGTAAATACCGGGAAAAGTGGCGTAAAAAAGGTTCATACAAATGTCATTGCTGTGGCGCCGAGCTGCCTTTTTGCTGGCGATGCCGATGTGGATTCGAGATCTGTAATGCCTGTATGCTGGAAAATATGTGGGGCATGTCCTGCAATGGCATTACCTGGCAATGCCCGGACTGTGGACAGCTCAACGGATTTGGAAATCAATAAACTTCTCAATCTCATCAATTCATCGAGGATCAGAAAAATGAATCGTTTATTTTTTTCCGAAGTTCTTATCCGCAACGCCGCAACTGATCAAAACGGCGGTCGTTTGTTACAGAAGCAGCATATAAACTGCTTGCGGAAAGTGTTTCGTGTCGGGCCATGGCCGTCCATCACGCAAATAGTTGCCGCGCCCCGTTGGCCACAAAAGCTGGTTTTCTGCAGAACCCGGGACTGAATAGATAAAACAACCTGCCCCAAATGTCTGAATAACGATCTCAAGGTTGCCGTCCCCGGTTAAGTCCATCACAGTAGGGGCTGCCGGCGCTCCTTTGCCATTCCCATTGGTTCCCTGTTTGAAACACAGACAACCTCATGTTTGCCGTCATTATTCATATCGGCAACACAAGGCGGCGATTGAGTCCACTGCATCCATTTTTTATGATCCGGGTGAGGCCAGTCGCCGGTATGCAAATGGTAGTGATCGTGTTCCACCGATGCATCGAACCAACGGATGAACTGCCCCCAGTTCATCCGGTTGCCCAAAAATTCGGTGTGTCGGTTGGTATAATACGGCGAAGCCAGCATGCTCAACCCGTTATGATAAAAGGTGTTGATCTGATGGTTATCGAAAGTCACCACAATTTCCAGAAACGGATCATTATTGAGGTTCCCGATACCTACGTTGAGACCATAGCAACCGTATCCATGATTCCCCTGACCGTTGTCATCCGCATCCCCTCCTTCTCCTGTTGCCGTGTTATACCGGG
>JAGYNR010000185.1 GCA_018399715.1 Desulfobacterales bacterium
GTTTCATGATAAGGCAGTCAAGAAAGAGTCATGATACAGAAAATACTTTTGGGGGAATAATATTTGAATAGTAAGCTTCTTAAACTGATTAGCCTGGCCATAATAGTTATATTCAATGGCTGCACCAATACCGATTGGCGCACAGCTTCCCGAGAATCTGCCGGTATCGCACCTGATCCTGTCACCACGAATGAGTCGGTTCTGCACGTCTACGGTGCAGATGCCTGGGGCTGGCGTGGCTGGTTTGCCATTCATGCCTGGGTTGCCGCCAAAGGAACCGGCGAAAGATCAATATAAATCACAAAGATAGCAGCAGAGTTGAATGACATCCTGGGACGTTTCAAAATTTAAAATGTGTGTGAATACGCCACTCGGGTTCTTTGAGAAAGTATCGATATGCCAAGAAACCCAACGACCATCTTCGATGATGATACGGCAATGGATATTAAAAAAATCATTTTCTGATTCCCGGCATCCTGCTGCTATCATGTCCGGATATACCGCCAACGTCATTTCCCGCCAAGGGATATTGGATGGCTTTTATCCAGAAGCCTTTTTCCATTCAGGACATCACGGCGAAGTTTCGAGAATTGCTGGACATAACCCCTTAATAGAGGACCCGTTCATATTATGACATACGAGGATACCATCACCGTCGCCTGCGCCAATGTGCATCAGATTGCTGCGGATCGGAAGAACGATCTGGCCAGGCTCACTCGATTCATCAGCAGGGCTGCCGAAGCGGGGGCCAATCTCATCGTGTTTCCTGAAACGGCATTTACGGCTGCTGGTTCTTTGACCAACGAGACTGCAAGCCTGGACAGGCCTGTGCATGAACTCGCCGAAACCATACCCGGACCGCTCACAGAAATCCTGGAAAAAGAGGCCCGCACCCATGATTTATACATTGTGGCGGGCATGCTTGAACAGGATGTTTCCAATCCTGACATCATACACAACACCGCATGTGTCATCGACCCGGAGAAAGGCCTCGCAGGCGTTTACCGCAAGATTCATCTTTTTAAAACAGAGAAGGCTTACCTTACCGCCGGTGACGGTCTTCCCGTTTTCGAAACGAGATACGGACCCATTGGTGTACTTATTTGTGCGGATTTTTACTGTTATCCCGAAACGGTTCGAACCCTGGCACTTAAAGGCGCCAGATTGATCCTTCTGGTTACAAGCGTGATGGTGACACTGAAAAATCTCGAAGGGGAAATCGACATTTACGAGGGAGCCCTTGAATTCGTACCCGACATCATCAAGGTCCGCGCTTTTGAAAATAACATATATATTGCGGCAGCCAATACGGTGGGACCGTCACTGATGGGATACAGAACCTTCGGCAAGAGCATTGTCGTTGGTCCGCATCCCCCTGGATCGTTCTCGGTGAGATGTTTTGCCGGACCGGCGAGTCAGGTGGAAGACGAACTTATCTGGGCCGTTTTGAATCTCAAAAACATGGATGCCGTTCGAAAGAAGTTGTGGGAAAACCGTCGGCCGGAACTCTATGACATCCTGGTTCGGAAATCGGAAAAATAGATGAATTCCGATAAGGCCGTCAAAAAGACTGAAAATCCTTTCCGTAAACGGAGAAAAATTTCAGACACCTTGTTCGATTGAAATCACTTCAGCGCCTTGGTTCTCTTCTTTTGGTTTCAATGCTTCTTCCAGGATGTTATTTCACCTCTGAAGCTATCGGTTGCTTAGATGGCTATACCGTTGCGTTAAGGTCAAATCTTTGCGACCCAGGAGCTCCTTGACCTTGAAAAGGTCCTCTGCCACCCGGGAAAATGTTTTGGATGGTTTGCCTATCTTGACGCCGCCACGGCCGGGGAACACTAAATCATCCATATCCGAATTTTTCGGCTTTTTGAGCTGAAATTTTTTTATCTAACAGAGATCTGCTCTTTC
Organism: Desulfobacterales bacterium; assembly: GCA_018399715.1. Taxonomy (GTDB): domain Bacteria; phylum Desulfobacterota; class Desulfobacteria; order Desulfobacterales; family SKZT01; genus M55B149. The sequence goes on from JAGYNR010000185.1 coordinate 1,915, forward strand.
AATCAGCTTATCAACAAAAAACCTGCCCCTTTTCCCTATTGAGTGGAAAAACTCTCCTGTTAGTTTCCAGTTTTCGGGCATCAATCAATGATCAACATTGAATAGATCGAAAAATTCCGGAAATTTCTTATTATTTCTGTATCAATAAATTCTTTATCCATATAGACTTTATTTTATTTATATAAATTTGTTTTTTTGATAAAAGTTTGATTATTTCGAAAAAAAACCTTGACAAAAAGATCTAATTACAGTTAGAGGGAAGGTACTGTTTAAATCAGAAATTTTTTTTCATGACATAGAATCGGCCTGATCACAAGGTTGAAACAGGAGAGAGGGAGTGTTTCGTTATATGGAAAATTCTGATGTAAAGGAAAATCATCTAAAAAAAATCAGGATTGAGCTCGGATTAACAATTACTGCGCTTTCTCGGCTGGCCAATGTCAGTACCAAAGTGATCAGTCAAACCGAGCGAATGTTGATGGATCCAACCCAGGTCACGAAAAGCAAAATTGTAAATGGTCTGAATGAGGCTGTGCCTAACAAGGAGAGAAAAATCGAATATTCTGAGGTTTTTTTCCATGATAACCGTTGAACTTCCTGAATGGCAAAGGGTTTGATCTATGTATAAAGAATACAATTCAATGCAGGATGAACCATTTTCCTCATTTCCATCGAAACCTGAAAAAATATTACCTGCGGCTGAGAAACGAAAAATTCCTCGCACTGTTTGTCTTCTCACTGATATTTCCAGTAAGAACAAAAGTATCCCTATCGTTTCCATAGAAAACATTTCTCCTGAAGGCTGTCTTTTGAACTTCAAGGGAGAGCTCTGCTCAAACGATAGGATTGATCTTGAATTTTGGCTGCCGGATGACCCAAGAAAGATTGAAGCAACTGGT
>JAGYNR010000186.1 GCA_018399715.1 Desulfobacterales bacterium
CTTCCCGGGCCGCATAGAGAAGCTGGGATAAAATGGGGATATCCTCAATCCGCCAGGAAAGGGACATTTGATCATTGCTGTATAAAGAATCATCAATGGCATTGACCACCGTGCCCACAACTTTTCTTCTTGTTGCGTATATTTCGTTTCTAAGCGTTTCTGAAAGATGTTTTTCAGTGCTTGAAATTTCCCCTTTTAAAAAAAGCTTTGGTGGCGTGGCTCCTGTTGCCTCTTTTAAGGCAGGATTTTTTTCAAATCCTTTGCATTCATCATCTTTGGGGCTTGCTGTCAATTTTCCGCAAATCAGGCTTCTTCGTGATATTTCGGTAATGGTTGGAAGCGCTGCGATGACCGGTTTGGGATACTCCCAACCCTCCGGAACGATTTCAGTCCACGCATCATTCCAGATCAAGTCATCCTTTAATTCTGAAAAAACAGACACGCTCATCCCATCTAAAACAATAAACAGCAGCCGATGATGTTTCGCGATAGGCGCAAGGATTGTTTTCAGAAAATCTTCCACTTTGATCAAGGCGTCACTTTCAGATCCTGATTCGGTCCACTTTTTTAAACTTTCCGCAAAATTTTTGTTTTGAGTTTCACGAATCGCCTGAACCTGTTTTATTAAATTCTTATAAGCTTGGCTTAACTCCTTGCATTCATCGCCAATGCTAAGTGCATCCCGCGCCCGGTCAACAAATCCGCCGTCTTTCAGGTAATTTTCCGAATGATTGAAAAAGGCCTTTGGCGCCTCTTTCTGGTTTTTGGTTTCAACGGATAACCATTTTAACAGGCGAAACGCCATTTTCATCCGATCCACACGCCTTGGCGTCTTGGCAGCAGACAAATGCGCTTCAGAAAATGTCAACAATTGGCCAAGCGATTTAAAATCAGGGGATTTTTTAGATTTGAGTTGCCCTGTAAGGGCTTTTGCAAACTGCACTAAGCGCTGCTCAAATCCCAATTGGGATACAGAGCTCAGGAATGCATAATCTTTGATGCCTGTTTCTTTTAAAATATTGTCCAGACGGGCTTGAATTTCTGCGATCGTGTCCTTTTGATTTGTTTCAATAAGCTTTTGATATGCGTTATATGCCGCCTCATGCCATTTTTGCCCAAGATTGTCCGGAATTGGCTTGTTATTCGTATATTTTTCTATTCGTATGGCTGCATTTTTAAGCGCTTCAGCGTCATTTGCCAATTCACTGGTGGTAACCTCCAAGGAAAGTCCCAGAGCGATTGCATTAACATCTGGCACATCTCTTAGCAGGGTGAATAAAAAACCTTCCAGGGATTGCGGCTGAGGGGAAATCCATTGGCATATATCCTGAAACTGCGTGTCTGAAAGACTTTCCAGCTGCGAAACCAATTTTTTATCAACGGACCACATCAGGATATCCACTGCATCCGGCCGGGCGGTTTCAATTCTAAGCAGTAAATAAAGAACTTCCGCCCAAATTCTTTCCGCTGAAAGAAAGCCACTCGGCGCCACTTTATATCCATCAGCCGGCGCCTTTTCAAGCAGCACATCCGCCACCCATTGCTTTTGATAGACGCTTCCATCAATTGCATTTGCTTGGAACAAGTCCTTTACCGTCTCCCATGGTTTTATGGGGATCAGTTTGCGCCTGGCCAGAACAGCTCGTAAATCGCAACTTAAATCCGGATCTTCAATATGGGTCACAAATACCAGCCTGGTTTCCTGGGCTTTTGCCCTGAGAATGGCTTCTCTTATAGATAGTTGAGATACACATTGAGTTGCCAAAAAAGAAGACCCATTGATCTCAAGGGTGGACTCGGCGGGCCACTTGTTTATGGATTTAAGCCCAATAATGTTGGCATCCGGATAATTTTTCAGGATACCTTCAACCTGTTTTCTTAACTGAATGGTCTTGATCGCTGCCATGGGTGCTTATTTATCGCTTCTATCCGTTGATTTTTTATAAATCCGCCAGCTAAGTTCAATACGGGCATTTTCCTGATTCATTAAATCAAGAATTTCATTAAACACGTTTTGAAATTCTGCAGGTGAAAGATCTTTTTCTTCTTGCTCCTTAATCGTCACGTATTGGTCGTCTTTTGTAATTGGCCCGGTTCCGCCGGGTTTTTTTGCCGTTTCCCCTGGTTCCCCTTGGCCTGGCTCTTGTTGTTGGGTTTCTTTTATGGCCGCCCGGATTAATGTTAATGCCTGGCTTTGAATGCTATTGATTTTGGGTGCCAGTGCAGTGACGTATTCATCCTCCTCAAGTGCATCTTTTAAATCCTTGGTAAGTTGCTCGGCCTTTTCCTTTTGACTGCCTTTCAGGTTTTCCGCTTCTTCAATAATACTCCATTGGGCTTCTGAAAGGGCCTTGTTGACATCAGGTGCTTTTTTTATGCTGGTGCCCATGGCTGCATCGGTCGGCGCTGGAGTTGTTTTACTTTCCCAGCTCGCCAAACGTTCAATGAGCTTGGTGCCATCGGTTTGTAAAATATCCGTAATAAAAGATTTGGCAGCTTCTGCGGTGGACAGCCGTTTAGCGGATTTATCCAAATCATTTCGCGTCGTCCACAATTTGTCCAAGGTTGTTTGAAGATTCGTACAGGCCTCTTGATAATTTGACAGTTCCGCCCGTACATTATCGGAAAATTTGGCAACATTGCTGGCATTAAGCAATTCGGATTGCGTAATGCCTAAGATATACCCCGCTCTTTCAATCGCTTTTTCCCAGTCTTTTTCTGAGGGCAGATCCATTTCTTTTAGTTCATAATGCTTTCGCAGATCTTCAATATT
>JAGYNR010000187.1 GCA_018399715.1 Desulfobacterales bacterium
GACAGTTCTGGATGTGGTGGACAAAATCCATGGGCACCATATTTTTACCATTGCCATCGAAGCGGATAGCCATGAATACCGGTGGACGTTTTCAGGAGACCGCTCCGAGATGTCCATGGATGTCGTTCAAGTGGAAATCGATGGTAAGAATATGGATTCATTTCCACGCCTGAAATGTCTGCTGCCGGAAATATGTATTCCTGATGCCGCCCACATGGCGGAACGGCTCAGGGCCATGACCTATATTACAGCGGAACGAATCGGCCCGCGCGAATTCTAGCCGCTGGAAGACCGGCAAATCGCATTGGTTGTGGGGCCAGCTGGCGAACATGCGGTTTCGATTTTACATTCCAGAAGGGAAGACCAGGTACAGCTTGACCGCAGCAAACAAAGAGTTCTCAAGCAATGGCTTGTTCAGCAGGGGCCTTTCTGAGATGATGACCGGGTACATGAGTCAGATGATTATCTTGAATACCATGAACAGAGCGTCACAGATACGGCACTCGGGGAGGCTGCAATCCGCCGGTTACACAGCCGGGACTGCCGTTTGATCAGCCTGGTGCCTTCTGACTGGGAAGGTACACCACTTATTGTTTTTAAAACATGTTTTGATGAAACCGTAACTCGAACAGACAAGGGGCAGTGGTTGTACCAGGAATATTTTACCGGAAAAAAGGCATGGTTTACAGATTCATCTGAGAATGCTGTTTTTGCCCCCAAAAAGTGGTTTTTAAGAGGTAAAAATACGCGTTTTTGGACTAAATTGCCTTTAATAACAAACACTTAGGTGGGTCAGACCCCATAAAGCACATTGGAACGGCATATTTCAGAGGGATTGCCCATAACCGAAATCCTGTGGCAGGAGCAAGGCTCTATCTGGATCGACCGAAAGCGTTATAAAGAGCGTTTTCCCATAGATTTTTTTACCAAAGGTCGTGAGATTCTGAGAAAACATAATACTGCATTGAATTTTGCTGTGGCTTCGAAGTAGCGTGGCATCTATGCCAGTGCAGGCATTACCGGGTTTTAGATATATCCATGATTGGCACTGGTCTGGTGGACAATTATGGCTGACAGAGAAAAAGTTAACAGATCAAGACCTCGTTTGTTAAAACATCACTTGCAAAACAAAACGAATATGGTTAAATTGAAGATATGGATAATGGGGACAAGAGCAAGAAGGAGATAGACAAAATCCAGGACAAGTTTTTCTGGGATATTTACGGCAGACCGGAAAACACTGCTGGATATCTAAAGGATTGCCTGCCGCCAAACATTGTAAAACAACTCGATCTGAACTTTAAATTGTTTATGCCCAAAAAATACTGAAAACCTTTGTGTGAGTACTTAAAAGATTTAAAAATTGTTATAATAGAAGGATTTTCGCTCATGGAAACGACTATTGGCTCCAAATTTACCGAAAATACAGAAGCCATCATCAGTCAATTTGGTTTTAAGGATTTAAAATCTTTTATAAAAAACCAGGCATTGCTCATGCTTATGGCTAAAATTGATAAGTTTGAGGCTGAAAACAAACAGTATGAAGCCAAATATCAGATATCATTTCATGATTTCAAAAAACAAATGGAAGAAATGCGCGGCATGGAAGATATTGCAAAAGAAGAAGACTATTTAGATTGGCGGTTTGCTATCGAGGCCAAGGAGAGACTCAATAAGCAAAAGCTGGAACTGGAAAATGCTTGACCTCATCGCCAAATATGAACCGCACATCAAATCATTTCAGGTTCATTTATACGAACAGGAAGGTCCATTGTTTCGCTTTAAAGCGGAACTACAGCTAAATGATGATTCAAAAATTTTCATCAAGGAATATGTTTTCAAAAATAATGAAAGGAAATACGCCTACCATTGGGCAGATGCATCTGGAAACCTGATCTGTCGGTGGGATAATGCCTCTCATTGGCCTGATGTTTCCACTTTTCCGCATCATAAACATATTGACAATGACGTTAAGGAATCAACAGAAACATCTTTTTCTGATGTACTGGAATCGGTTATCCAAAAGCGATTCCAAGGTCGTTGACAAGGAGACCTGATCAAAAAATTTTATGGGCTCATTCCCATTTTCCCGGTTTGACGCTTTCTTAAATATGCAAGCATTCTCTTCCCGACGGTTTTCCCCTATAGCAATTTTTGCTTCGAAACCGATACCCTTAAAACCCCTTTTTTGGCATCAAAAAGTACACTTTAAGGTCGATTTAAGGGTGCTTTCAAGCAAAATAATCCACAAAAACAAAGAGTTAACAGGGTCAGACCCCGTTTGCAACTATGTTTTAAAACATTTTGCCCGCATCACAAGCATCATCGGTTGATGAGACATTTTCGTTTTTTCGTCCAGGACGGCAACCATTAAAATGACCATGCAGCTATTCCTTCAAGTCCTTGTTTGCCTCCATGTCAAACCACATGGCAAAGAGGGTGAACTGGCTGGCGCTCATGAAGGAAAACATGGCGGCCAAGGCATTGATGGCAGGAATATGGGCGGTAAGGTACCAGACCCAGAACATCCGCAGGAAAAGAGCAATGGTGGTCACCCCGAACCCGAAACCGAGAAAATAGAAGAACACCAGGGGATGAAAATCCCGGATGATATACTTTTCCTTCATTCTCCAGAAAAAGAGCTTTACCAGCAGCCACCCGATGGTGAAAATCACCCGGGGAATTTTAATCCCCGATTTTTCACCGATATTGTACACCGGCTCCACAGGAACGTCTGTCAC
>JAGYNR010000188.1 GCA_018399715.1 Desulfobacterales bacterium
GCTTCTGATATATTCACAAATTTCACTGCCATTACATTTTGGCATATTAATTTCTGTTATCACCAGATCAAAATTTCCATCATTTAATTTTTTGATACCCTCAGGACCGCCCAAAGCAATTTCAATACAAAATCCTCGCATGCTTAAAGCCAGTCGGAGTAAATTCAACACTTCATTTTGATTATCAATAATCAGAATATTTTTCATAACAGTACACTCCCTTTTGATATGTAGTGCCTGAACGAAAACTGTCTTTTTCGCCAATATCTGCATCAGACTCAAATTTTAACCCTCGAAATACTCAATATATGTCTTTGGTTAAGATTTCCGTCTTCCTTGATCTTAACGAAAAATCCTGGTTTTCGTTCGGGCACTATGGAATAAAAAACAAACTTAAAGGTCAAGCAATTTTTGTACCGATATATTAAAATATATACTTAACCGGGATGATCTTTTTATCCATTGCCAAAACAAGTTGCTGATATTTGAGTTTTTGATTAAATTTATCCAATTTTCCGATTTTTCAGGAATAGAGTTCGATATTATAGGACAAAGTATTGACTCGATATTCAAGTTTCCTGAAAACATGAAAATTGCGTATCGAACAGGTTATTGAGATGTAACCATATAAAATGAATAAAATCCTTGATAAGACTGATAACTGCTTTAGGATGAGTTAAAACAATAAGCTATTTTAACGACAGCATAAAGGGGGCACTCATTGATCAAAAAATCGAGATATACCCTGCAACGGACCATGATCATTTATTTTCTATTGATTGCTTCTGCCTCATGCATGGTTGGCATCGAATTTCTGATTGATTTTAATACGGGGTACATAAAAACTGAAATCAGCGAAAATGCTGGCCGGAACCTTCAGGACCAGCAAACTTTGTTTGCTTACTTTGACCGGATGCGCAAAAAAGCACTTGTGATGATAGCTATCATCATGGTCGTGACCCTGATTGTATTGACCATGTTTATTAAAAATATCTCAGAGCCGCTGCAGCATATGATTGATTATGCCCATAAAATTTCATCGGGAGATTTGAGCCGTACGATACATATTCAATCCGGCAATGAACTCTCCGAACTGGGCAATACCATCAACAGCATGTCAAGCAATTTGCAGGAAATTCTCCTGCTTTCCAGGGGGCTTTGTGTCAATGGCCAGCACTTGGTAGATGAAGCTATTGAGCAACTGCAGCAAAAACCGATCAATGATCATGATATAGCTCACATCCGCGATATCATTGAACGATTAAGTGGTGAATTTGCATCAATGAAACAAATCATCGTCTATTTCAATTTTTATACCGGGGAGAATCACCATCATGCCGGATAGCTGGATATCTTTACCGGCAGGCGTACTCATCGCAACAATGGTTTCTGTGGTTGGTATCGGCGGTGGTATATTGTGGATGCCTTTTTTCATTATTGTTTTGAAAATAAGTCCGGAGTCCGCCGTATTGACAAGCCTGCTGATCCAAACCGCCGGAATGGGCTCTGGTACATTGACATTTGCCAGGAAAAAACAGGTAGATTTCCGGTTGGTGATTTGTTTGCTTATTGTGACCGCTCCGGGAATAGCGGCCGGCGCCTACTTGTCACATGTGATTAACCCTAAAAACCTTGAGTTCGTCCTCGGTATTTTGGCGTTGGCCACCGCCATGATTTTTGTATCCGCAAGTCACCAGTACGGTGACATCGGACAAGATCGGGCCCAATTAAAAAATGCCCGCAAATTTGCTTTGATCACCGGTTCCCTGGCTGTCGTCAGCGGCCTGCTCAGCGTCAGCATCGGAGAGTGGCTCGTACCGCTGATGCGCAGTAAGCTGTCACTGCGGATGCAAGTAGCGGTGGCCACCAGTATCGCCACCGTTTTCGGCAATTGCGTGATAGGCGTTTTGTTTCATTTCCTTCTGGGGTCCCATGCAAACTTGCCAATCGTCTTATGGGCCGTGCCAGGTGTCATTATCGGCGGTCAAATCGGACCGCGCATTGCCATCCATATCAATGAACGGATGCTAAAGGAAATATTTATCTTTTTTCTGACCCTGATCGGCATTCACCTGATCTATAATTCTTTTTGACTACAGTATTCATGTATATAGTAGTTTGTTGACGTCTCCCCTACCCTGTGATATCATACTCCGACACATAAAATTTTTAATTATCTTCAATAATTTCAATTATATAGAGAAAGAAGGAGGATTGAGATGTCTCGGAAAATCGTAGTGGTGGGTGCTGTAGCACTGGGATCAAAGGCAGCCTGCAGGGCAAAACGCATGGATCCGAAAGCGGAAGTCTATCTGATCGATAAGGATGAATATATATCTTATGGGGGCTGCGGTATTCCGTTTTACATTTCCGGTGATGTCAGCGATATCTCCGAGCTTCGATCCACCAGCTTTCATATGGTAAGAGACGATCGTTTTTTCTTACAGGATAAGGGAGTGATCGCTCTTACCGGTACCGAGGTAACCCATATTGACCGGCAAGCCAAACAGGTGGAAATCAAACGCAAGGACGGCACAACCGATACGCTCTCCTATGACAAGCTGGTGTTTGCCACGGGAACTGTCCCGCGCAAGTTAAATCTGCCGGGAGAGAATCTGGAAAATGTATTTACTGTAGGTAACCTTCATGATGCCGAGGGCATTAAGCAGAAAGTGACTGAGGGGGCTGTGGAAAAAGCCGTGGTCGTTGGCGGCGGTTTTATCGGTCTT
>JAGYNR010000189.1 GCA_018399715.1 Desulfobacterales bacterium
ATCCGGAAAGTCTTCGTTTCCCGGTAGGCGCCCGTTTTTGCTGTGGCTTTTGATGCTGTGTTTGTCGACTTTCGGCATTCCTGATGCCATGAGCTGATCCCGGAAAAGATCTCCCGGCGTTGGTTTCCGCGCTGGGTCACATGATGAAAATAGCCAGGTACAACGATTCTGGGTAAGCATGCCATTATTGAGTCATGCCCGATACCGTAACGAATTGCAAGAAAATTGTTTATTGTGTTTCCGGAATTATGGAATGACGGAGGTTATCGATAGATATGGCTGCGGTGGCCAATAGCAATTATGAGGACGGTGAGTCGGTCGTCGTGAATTTCGTAGATTATACGATAGGAGCCGACACGGATCCGCCAGGCTGGGCGTGCTGTAAGTTTTTGACTGCCGTGAGGTCGGGGGGGTCTCCGCCAGGTTTCGCAGGGCCTCAATAATGCGGCCTTGCTTCTCCTGATCAATTTTTGCAAGCTGTTTTTGTGCTGAGCGAAGTATATCAACCTTGTAGGCCATTTTAATGGTTTTCCTGGATTTCCCGCACAGCTTGCTCTAATGAAATGGTTTCCTGTGGTCCTGATTTTCCAGCGTCATAAGCGCGTATATCATCAAGCTCTTCAATTGCATCTACAATATCATGCCATTCCTGGATCGTCAGAAGAACCGCTTTGGGTTTTTTATCCTGATCAACAACATATTGCGGATTTAAGGTTATCATAGTGTTCTCCGTCGTATAAATTGTATGATTTACTGGCATTTTTCAATGAAATTAATATAATTATGATAACGTGTTCCAATAAAAAAAACAATAGATTTCAAAATTTCAAATTCCGGGGTAAACTCCGGGACCACAATACTTAATTCTTTGGTTTCGGCCGAAGCTTTTGGGGTCTGAAGTTACGGACTGTCATCTTTTCCACGCTATCCGGAAAGTCTTAGTTCCCCAGTAGGCGCCCGTTTTTGCTGTGCATTGCTGGGTCACATTGTGTCTCCGGAATTTCGGATGATAAAATGCTTGGCGTTCTGGCGGCTTGAGCGAAGCGGGCGTGAAAAAAAATCACGCAAAGCCGCAAAGGCGCAAAGAAAGTTGATATGGACGAAAATCAAATTGCCAGGATTATAGTGGATGCGGCTTATCAGATTCATCGGATATTGGGCCCCGGGTTGCTGGAAACAGTATATGAAAAGATATTGGCATATGAAATCATAAAACGGCAGTTAAATATTGAAGTTCAAAGCCCGATTTCTCTGATATATGCTGATATGACTTTCGATGAATGCTTTCGCGCAGATATGATCGTTGAAAAAAGGTTATCGTTGAGTTGAAATCCGTGGAAAACTTACAGTCGGTTCATTTTAAACAACTGCTATAATTTTGTCCACGAATTTTCACTAATTATCACGAATGAAAAAACAGGATATACCCTTTGCTTGTTGCAAAGGACATAGAATTAATCGTCTTCGGCGAAATATGTTGTCGTATTTTTTTATTTTTGCCTGTATATCTGTCGGCGATGGCCGATATTAAGCACCATGACAACAACGATATCATCCTGTATTTCACAGATTACCCGATAATTTCCGATTCGGTAACGCCAAAAACCGGCATAATTGCCTTTTAATGGTTCTCCAAAATGCCTTGGATCCTTGCATCCCTCTATGCGATCTGCCAGCCAATTAAGGATTCTTTTTTGGACAGGACGGTCCAATTTCTTTAGTTGGTGTTCTGCAACATCACTGATTTCAACGGTCCATGCCAAGTTCTTTTCTTAACTCCATGAGAGATTTGCTGCTTTGCATTTGATTTTTTGCTTCTTGTGCAAGTTCCAAATCTTCGTTATCTTCCAGGAACCGCTCAATTGCCTCACGAACCAATTCACTTTTATTGCTTCCACGGATTTTAGCAAGGTATTTCAATTGGTTCTCAATGTTTTTGTTTAAACGGATCGTAATCATTGTATGTGAATCCTTTTTAATTTGTATGACATTGTAATGCGTTTTATCCGGTTTGTCAATTTTAGATGGAACACCATCGTCCACCGGGTTTGGCGCAGCGTGCATTTTATCCGGCGGGGGATGCCGGATGGCCCCCGATCATCTTGACAAAGGACCGCACGTTTCGATCGATGCCTTTTGAAATAAGGTTTTTGAACCTTGATGTGGCAATTGAGATTGGTGTAAATTGGTGCTGATTCGAGGATAAGATTATTTTGTCCACATGCCAGGAGCTGATCACGGAAAAGGTCTCCTGGCGATGGTTTCCGCGCTGGGTCACATCGTGTCCTCGGAATTTCGCTGGCGGCTTGAGCGGAGCGGGCGTGAGAAAGAAAGTCACGCAAAGGCGCAAAGGCGCAAAGGCGCAAAGGCGCAAAGGCGCAAAGGCGCAAAGAAAGACGGATGTTGGAGCGGTGGTTCATTGTTACGATGGTGGGAAAGCATTCGAAGTTGAGTTTGTATCCGGGCGCGACGATACCATCGGGGTATTGACATTAGAAGAGGCAGATATTCGCCCCATAGGGGGAAAAGATGTTTTACATGCCCGGGAGTTGAAACAAGTTGCCTTCGGATAGTCAGATCATTTTCAGATTACCTGTAAGAGTGCTTATGAGATTAATTCCGGGGACACAATACTTAATTCTTTGGTTTCGGCCTGGGCTTTTGGGGCCCGACGTTACGGACTGTTATCTTTTCCACGCTATCCGGAAAGTCTTCGTTTC